>JANXUK010000082.1 GCA_025356275.1 Sphingomonadales bacterium
CGACACCAACGCCGATGGCACCCCGCGCCGCGGCTGGTGGCAGCGTACTTTCGGCGAGTAATTCCGCGAACAGACGGCCGGGCTGACCTCATCAGCCCGGCCGTCTGGCGCCCGGCCAGGGCGGGCCCGCAGACTTGCCGCGTCGCCTCTCAGGCAGACCTTATACCAACTTGCGGTGATCCTGACCTATGAGGACGGCTTGTGGCGGTTCTCGGCGAGGAAGGACCGAAGCAGCGATGTGGTTCATCGTTGCGAGGGCGCGACGATGTCCGAGGGCCGCCACAAGCCGCCCGCAGGATTGTCAGACCCGCCCGCTGGACTGCGTCGCAGCGTCGCGACGATGAACCACATCGCCGCTTCCGCTGCTCCTTGCCAGCGAACGCGTCTGACAATCCTCATAGGTCAGGATCACCGCAGGTTGGTATAACGCGCGTGATCGGGCGGGGCGAAGCAGGCGGCCTGGCCATGCAGCAACCCCGCGCTATCGATCAGGTTCCACACCACCGCGCCGCCGATCCTGAACCTGCGCCCACGCGCCGAAATGCGCACCCCGGCGTAATCGCGGATGAAGCCTTGCGCATTGACGCTGGCCAACAAGGCATCGCGCTCGGCGCGATCCGGCGCCTCGGCGGACAGGCGCGATGGCATCGCGGTGAACGCCGCGACATCGGTCTCGAACGCGGTCAGGGCGGCGCGATTGCCGAAGAAGAACACCGGGTCCGCCGCCGTATCATGCGCCACGATGACTTGCGGCGCATGCCATAAGGCCGCGACCACCGCCGCATCCTCGCCCGGCGCGGCGACCAAGGGCTTACCCAGCCGGATCCGGTAACTCCGCGCAATCCGCGCGATCCGCCTCGCCATGTCGGGCGTAAGATAGCGTTCGGGCGGCGGCGGCAGAGGCATTGCGCGTCCTGCCGGCGCGGCGCCGCCGATGTCAAGCTGCGCCAAATATGCGACGAAATGCCGCAGCGCAGCGGAACCATTTGTCCGTGCAGGATTTATATTAACTTCTCCTGCTGCGAGCTTGATATGACCAACATCCTGTCAATTGATACAAGATTCCGCCGCCAAGCCGCCGGCAATGTTCCCGCCCCCGGCCTGTCGCGCATCGCGCTGATCGGCAACTTTCCGCCCCGCCGCTGCGGCATCGCGACCTTCACCGCAGACACGCGCGATGCGCTGGTCGGCGCGCAGCCCGGCCTCGCGGTCGATGTCTATGCGATGGATGACGGTCAGGGCGCATCCGCCCGCGACCCCGGCGTCTCACATCTGCGCCAGAACGAGGCCGGCGATTACGCCATGGCGGCGCGCCAGATCAACCGCAGCGATACGCAGATCGTCTGGCTTCAGCACGAATTCGGCATATATGGCGGGCGCGACGGTGGGATGGTCGTCGATTTCGTCGATGCGATCGCGGTGCCGGTGATCATCACGCTCCACACTATCCTGGAAAAGCCCTCGCCCAATCAGCGGCGGATTATGCATGCGCTGATCGCGCGCGCCGACGTGCTGATCGTGATGGCCGAGAAGGGCCGCAAGATCCTGACCGATTGCTATGCCGCGCCCGCCGCCAAGATTCGCCTGATCCCGCATGGCATCCCCGACCGACCCTATGTCGATCCGGGCGCCGCGAAGCAGGTTCTGGGGCAGGATCTGGGATTTGCCGGGCGCTCGGTGATCCTGACTTTTGGGCTGTTGTCGGCCGAAAAGGGCGTTGGGGACATGATCGAGGCGATGCCGGCGATCACCGCCGCTCGCCCAGACGCACTTTACGTGGTGCTGGGCGCGTCGCATCCGCATGTCGTGGCGCATAGTGGCTCCTCGCTGCGTGATGGCTTGGCGGCGCGGGCAGCGGAGCTGGGCATGAGCGATCATGTGCGGTTTATCGACCAATTCGTCGATCTGGGGCAGTTGACCCGCTATCTTCAGGCCTCCGATGTTTACGTGACGCCGTATCACAACCCCGATCAGATCACTTCGGGCACGCTGTCCTATGCTGTCGGGTTGGGCAAGCCGGTAGTGTCCACGGGCTATGTCCACGCGCTGGAACTGCTGGGCGATGGAACTGGTATTCTGGTGCCGTTCCGCTCGCCCGAGGCGCTGGCAGCTGCAGTATCCGGGCTGCTGGTCGATGATGCCAAGCGCGATCAGCTGGCGCGGCGGGCCTACCGCGTCGGGCGTTCGATGACATGGTCGCGCTATGCCGCGTCGGCGTTGTCGGCGCTGGGCAACTTGCTGGGCGCGGAGGCGGACCATGGCGACGCGACGCGCGTTCAGGATCATCCCCCCATGTACCCAATCATCGGCGCGTCGGCGCTTGAGCGGCTGACCGATGGCACCGGCATGCTCCAGCACAGCCGCTTTGGCATTGCCGACCGCAACCACGGCTATTGCATCGATGACAATTGCCGCGCGCTGGCGCTGGTGACGATTGCGGGCGACCTGCCCGATGATCTGTCGTCGCGGCTGGGCAAGACCTATGCCGCCTTTGTCCAGCATGCCTGGAACCCGGACAAGGCCGCGTTCCGCAACTTCATGCATTTCGACCGGCATTGGCTGGAGGATCAGGGGTCTGCGGACAGCAATGGCCGCACCCTGTGGTCGCTGGCGGTAACCGCGACGCGGCACGGCGATCCGCTGCTGCGTGAATGGGCCGGCGAATTGTACCGCGAATCGTCGCCCAAGCTCGACCTCACACATGCGCCGCGCGCGCAGGCCTATGCGGTGCTGGCCGCGGTGGAGATGGAGCTTGGCGGGTTGGGCATGGCTCATACGCTGACGGATATCCGCCGGGGTTGCGATGTGCTGCTTGCCCTGCGGCGCCGGTATGGGCGCGAGGGTTGGAACTGGTTCGAGAGCGTGCTGGCCTATGACAATTGCCGCCTGCCCGAGGCGCTGATCCGCGCCGGCGCATTGCTGGGCGATGTGGCGCTGGTCAGGGAGGGACTGGCGACGCTCGATTGGGTGATGCGGCTCCAGATCGCCGAGGAGGGCTGGTTTCGCCCGATCGGCTCGAACAGCTTTGGCCGGCCCTATGCCGCACCCGAACGCTTCGATCAGCAGCCGATTGAGGCACTCGCCGCGATCGAGGCCTGCATCGCTGCTGCGGCCGAGGACGGTGATCCCAAATGGCGGTTGTGGGGTGAAGCGGCGTTCGCGTGGTTCACCGGGGCCAATGATCTGGGCATCGCGCTGGGCAATGGCGCGACCGGCGAATGCTGTGACGGCCTGACCGAGCAGGGGCCGAACGCCAATCGCGGCGCCGAGTCGGTCCTGGCGTGGCAGGGCGCCGCGCGGCAGATTTTGCGCCTCCGCCAGATTGCGGCTAGTGTAGGGGAAAGCGAAGAAAGTGTGCCGATCGCATGATGCTCGAAATTGCGCAGCACCCGCTGCGGCTCTATGCCGATCCGACGCGGGTGGTGGTGCGCCCGTTCAACCTGTCGTGGCATGCCCGCGATGCCGCGCCCAGCCGCTCGGCCCAATTGGTGTACCGCGTGCTGGCGCTGGACCGGCGTTCGGTGCGGGCCGAGCTGGCGATGGTGTATCAGGACTTCGCCAGCCGGCATTGGCATATGCGCCAGATCTTCACCAAGCGCTTTGGCGAGGTCAGCAGCCAGCTTGGGCTGGACGATGATGCCATATCGGATGAGCAGAGCGAGCTGATCGGCGCATATTTGTGCCACGAATACAGCTATGCCTCCGCCGCCCTTATGAATCCCAGCATCACGCTCCACCCCGATCAGAGCGGCCTCACCCCCGATAGTTTCCGCGTCATCATGACCGCGCGCGCGGTGGGCGAGGGGCATATCAGTTCGGTAGCGTTCCGTGAGGGCATTGTCTCGGCGGACCGCAATTTCGAGCTGATGCCGCTACCCCCGCTGGCTACCGCCGCCAGTCTTGCCCCCGGACAACCGGTCAGGGAGAGCGGGAGGGTGACCGTCTGCCGCGACGAGAACAGCACGATCTCGGGCACGGTGCTGTTCCCGGTGACGCAGGCGCAGGCCAACGGGCTGGAGGATTTGCGTATCACCCGGTTCCACAATGAGGCGGGGGATCGCGAATGGCTGGGCACCTACACCGCCTATAGCGGCAGCGTGATTCAGTCCGAATTGCTGCGGACCAAGGATTTCAGAAGCTTCGACCTGGTGCCGATGCGCGGCGCGGCGGCGGGCAACAAGGGTATGGCGCTGTTCCCCCGGATGTTCGACGGCGAATATCTGATGATCGGGCGGCAGGATGGTGAGAATCTTTACCTGCTGCGCTCGCGCGACGTGACCGAGTGGCAGAGCGGGGTGCAGATCCTGACCGCGCAGTACCCGTGGGAATTTGTCCAGATCGGCAATTGCGGCCCCCCGATCGAGCTGGATGAGGGCTGGCTGCTGCTGACGCATGGCGTGGGGGCGATGCGCAAATACTCGATCGGCGCGGTGCTGCTCGACAAGCACGATCCGTCCAAAGTGCTGGGCCGCACCGCCCAGCCGATCCTGTCCGCCGCCGATCAGGACCGCGAGGGCTATGTGCCCAATGTGGTGTACACTTGCGGCGCGATGCGGGTGGGGGACGATATTTTCATGCCCTATGGCGTGGCGGACAGCTCGATCGCGTTTGCGTTCATTTCCATCGCGTCGCTGCTGGCCCAGATCACATAGACCCCATGAGCGTTGGCATCCCGCGCCCGGTGGTGTAACCGCTGCGCCGTCTCTCGCGTATGGGAAAGGCGGCAATGCGCGCCACTGAGCAGCAGCTGAAGGCCGGTATAGCCAGCGGTCTGGCAGGCCACGTCGGGGCGCATCACCGGCTTTGGCGCGAATTGCTGCCGGTGCTGCGCGGGTTTTTCCGGAGGCGCTTGACGGGGCATGACGATGATGTCGAGGATCTGGTGCAAGAGGTGCTGATCGCGGTCCACACCCGCCGCGTCACCTATGACGTGGGGCGCCCGTTCGGCGGCTGGCTGTTCGGTATCGCGCGCAATCGGTTGATCGATCACTTCCGCCGCCGGGGGCGAACCGTGCCGATCGAGGGGCTGGAGGATATTTTGATCGCGGAAAGCGTCGAGGATGCTGCGATTGCCCGCGCCGACATCGGCGATCTCCTCGCGCTGCTGCCGGCCAAACAGGCCGCCGCATCCGCGACACAAGGCTGGAGGGCCTGTCCACGGCAGAGGCGCCGGCGCGGCGGGGGCTGGGCGAATCGGATATCAAGATCTCGGTACACCGGGGCCTGAAAGCGCTGGCGGGCGCGTTGGAGGCCCGCGCGTGCTGCGCTGGTAAATTTGCGGACACTGTAACCGCGCGTCGGGCCGGCCCGAATAGGGGATGTGCCCCCCATGCCCCCCATGCTCCCCTCTCCGCCCCCTCCCCGCTTGCTTGCCGCAGCCCAGCCCCTATGCTCGGCCTGGCGGCACGCCCGCACCAGCGGGAGCATCGTGCGGTATGAGTCAGACGCCAGCTTCGGTGGCCCAAAGCGCAGCGGCGCTGGCGCAGCGCCAGCACCAGATAACCGGCCATCCGCAACGGATCGAGGAAATCTCGCCCGAGGCCCTGAGCGGCGAGGCGCGGGCCATGATCGATGCGATCCGCAACTCGGCAGGGGCTGGCGCGCTGGCGGGGGAGGGGGCGCAAATTCCCGGTTATTTCCTGACCATGGTCAAGCACCCCGAGCTGTTCGCGTGCCAGCTGAGCATGGGCACCGCGCTGTTCAAGGGGCGCATCCCGCCGCGCGAACGCGAGTTGGCAATTTTGCGGACCGCCTGGCTGACCCGCGCGCCCTACGAATGGGGCCAGCATATGGTGATCGCGCGCCGCAACGCGCTGACCGATGCGGAGATCACCCGCGTGACGCTCGGCTCCGCCGCGCCAGGGTGGAGCGCGCACGAGGCGGCGATTTTGGCCGGGGTGGAGGAATTGCTCGCCGACCAGATGATCGGCGATGCGGTCTGGGACGTGCTGGCGCAGGCCTGGGACGAGGCGCAACTCATCGAATTTCCGATGATGGTCGGGCAATATGTCGCAACCGCCTTTGTGCAAAATTCGCTGCGGATGCGGTTGGCGCCCGGCAATGCGGGGCTGGTGCTGCCGTGACCCCAAACGTGATCCATGCGGCCACGAATAACGCCGAACGTCAGGCGCAGGTGTTGGGCGATGGCCCGCGTATCGCGCCGATGGCGCCCGGCACCGCAGGCGAGGGCGCGCATGCGCTGATGGCGCAGGTCCACACTGCGCTCGGCATGGGCGATATGGCCGATTTCACCGAGGATGATGTCGCGCAGATGTACCGCTTTCTTGGCGTGATGTTCCACCACCCGTCGCTGATGCAGCGGCAGTTGGAGGTCGGGTTAGAACTGCTGGGCCATGGCCTGCTGCCGCCGATCGAGCGCGAGCTGGCGATTCTGCGCACCGGCTGGCTGGCCCGCGCGCCGTATGAATGGAGCGAGCATGTTCTGATCGCGCGCGGGCTGGGGCTGACCACAGAGGACGTCGAGCGGGTGATCGCTGGGTCGGATGCGCCCGGATGGACCCCGCATCAGCGCGCTTTGCTATGCGCTGTGGAGCAGTTGCATGACGATTGCATGATCGCGGACGCCACCTGGGCGGTGCTGGCGCAAAGCTGGAACGCCGCGCAACTGATCGAGCTGCCGGTGCTGGTCGGGCAATACCGGCTGACGGCCGGCTTGCAGAATTCGCTGCGTCTGCCACTCAACGAATACAGTCGCGGGTTGGAGGAACGTTGATATGGCAAACGGGGAAATGGTGATGGAACCAGATAGCATGCCCGAAGCGCTACTAGCCGGGATTCCGGTGGGCGGCGACAGGGTGCGCCGGCACCGGCTGTCGACGCGGCTGTGGCACTGGCTCAACGCGATGACCGTGACGATCATGTTGATGAGCGGGCTGATGATCTTCAACGCGCACCCGCGCCTCTATTGGGGGCAATATGGCGCCAATCCCGATACGCCGTGGCTGGAGATCGGCAATGCGGGCGGGCACGGGGTGCTGCGCATCGGCTCGCTGGCGCTGAACACCGGCATGGTGCTGGGCCTGACGCGGCGGCCGGATGGCAGTTTGCACGCAACCGCGTTCCCCGGCTGGATGACGATCCCCACCAGCTACAGCCTGTCCGACGCGCGGATGTGGCATCTGGCGTTTGCGCTGGTGCTGGTGGCGGCGCTGCTGGCCTATCTGGTGCGGAGCGTGATCAACGGGCATATCCGCCGCGATCTGGCGATGCGGCGCGGCGAATGGGCGCCGGCGCATCTGTGGGCCGACATCAAGCAGCATGCGCTGCTGCGCTTTCCCACCGGGCTGGCCGCGCTCAAATACAATCCGTTGCAGAAGATCGCCTATGGCGCGGTGCTGTTCGTGATGCTGCCGCTGGTGATCGCCACCGGCACCGCGCTGTCGCCGGGGATGGATGCGCGGCTGCATTGGCTGGTCGATGTGCTGGGCGGGCGGCAGAGCGCGCGGTCGGTGCATTTCCTGTGCGCGGCGGGTCTGGTCGGGTTCTTTGCGGTGCATATCGCGATGGTGCTGCTGGCCGGGCCGATCAATGAGGTGCGCTCGATGATCACTGGCTGGTACGTTTTGCCCAAAGAGCGCCGCGCCAAAGCGCCCGCGCCGGGTGAGGAGATTGCGGCATGAGCGGGTTCAACAACAGCGCGATCCTGTCCCGCCGCCGCCTGCTGGGCATGGGCACAGTTGGCGTCGGGGGCTTGCTGCTGGCCGGCTGTGACAAGATCAATGCCAACCCGGCGCTACGCTCGATCCTGCAAGGCGCCGACGACCTGCATTATCCGTTGCAGCGCGGTATGCTGGGCCGCGATACGCTGGCCCGGGAATTCAGCCCGGCGCAGATGTCGCCCGTTTTCCGCACCAATGGCAATGTCACCGCCGACACCGACGCGTACCGGGCGCATGTGGCGGACAATTTCGCGCGCTGGACGCTGACCGTCGACGGGCTGGTCAAGACGCCGCTGGCACTGCCGCTGGCTGCGCTGATGGCAATGCCCCAGCGCAGCCAGATCACCCGCCACGATTGCGTTGAGGGGTGGAGTGCGATCGGCAAGTGGCAGGGGCCGCAACTGGGCGGCATACTGGCGATGGCCGGGCTGCTGCCGGCGGCGCGCTATGCGGTTTTCCATTGCGCCGACAATTTCGGGACCACGCCCTATTACGAATCGATCGATCTGATCGAGGCATTCCATCCCCAGAGCATCCTGGCGTGGCGGATGAACGATCAGCCGCTGAGCGTTGGCCATGGCGCGCCGATCCGCCTGCGAGTGGAACGGCAGCTCGGCTACAAGCAGGCCAAATATGTCATGCGGGTCGAATTGCGCGATACGCTGGCCGGGCTGTACGGTGGCAAGGGCGGCTTTTGGGAGGATAGCACCGGCTATCAATGGTACGCCGGGATCTGACTCCCCGCTGAAAGTACAAGATAATTAGCGAAATTGAGCCCTCACGGACCCGGATTGGCGCTCATGCGTTATGGGCGCACTCCCCGCTGGAAAGACCGCCCATGCGGACGGCGGCGGGATTCGGAAAGGATGCCTCGTATGAAACTTTTGACACTCGCGACTGGCGCATTGCTCGCCGGCGCCGCATTCGGCCTGCCTGCTGCCACTTCGGCACAGCAGATGCAGGACGGTATGCGCCATGATGCACCGATGCAGCACGATGGCATGCAGAATGGCACGATGGATCACCATGACGGCATGCAGAACGGCACGATGGATCACCATGATGGCATGATGCACGACGGCGGCATGGATCATCGCGACGCGATGATGCACCACGACCATATGATGATGCATCACGGCTGGCACCGCCATTGCTGGACGACATGGCGCCATCACCACCGCGTGCGCGTCTGCCGTTGAGCGGGCGTAGGCCATAGGCTGATACGATTGTGGGCCGGATGGCATCATCCGGCCCGCATTTGCGTCAGCTTGCCGCAATCGTGCCGCTTCAGTTGGCCCGGGTCTGGGCCTCACGCCCGTCGCCCTGCGGGGCGGCGATGATGTCGCGGGTCACCCCGCCCTTGTCGACGGTGTTGGTCTTGGGGTCGGCGACCGTGGAGCGGATGCCCGATTCGGGAGTGCCGGCCTGGCTGAGCGCCGAACGCTCCACCGCGCTGCGCGGGGCAGGGCCGCCGAACATCGCCGCAAGGGCTTCCTGCTGACCGGTGCGGCCGCCGGGGCGGGGGGCGCCGGGCTGCGGCGGGACCAGCGCGAAATCGGGCGGCACCACCAGCGGCGCCTGACGCTGCACCGCGAATTCGTCGGGCCGGGTGCGGTTGGCAAGGTTGCTGACCCCGCAACCGGAAGTCAGCGCGGTGCCGGCAATCGCCAGCGCCAGCAGGGCAGTCTTATGGAGATTGATTTTATGCATGGGGATTTCAGCTCTCCGGAGCGGATGAGGCGGGGTCCGCCTTGTCGGGAATGGGTCGGATGCGCTTTTCGCGCGAAAGGAAGCTGCGGGCAAGGATAATCAGAACCCCGATGGTGATCGCCGCATCGGCCAGGTTGAACACCAGGAACGGGCGGAACTCGCCAAAATGGAGATCGGCGTAATCGATCACATAGCCCAGATCGGCGCGGTCCCGAATATTGCCCAGCGCCCCGCCCAGCACCATGCCCAGCGGCACGATATCGCCAACCTGCCGCTCGCGCAGCATCCACACCATCACCGCCAGCGCGATCAGCGCGGTCAGCGCGATCAGCAGCCAGCGCTGACCATCGGACCCGGCATTGAGCAGGCCGAGCGAAACGCCGAAGTTCTGGGTAAAGGTGAAGGCGAAGATCGGCGCGATGATGATCTGGCCTATCGCTTGCAGGTGCAGCGGGCCGAGGAGCAACCATTTCACCACCTGATCGAGCCCGAAGGTCAGCGCCGCAATGGCAAAGCCGGTACGCGCCGGATAGCGCGTGAGGTAGGCAAAGCGCGGGTTCATACGGCGGCGGCCATGCCGGCCACGACGTGATCGCAACGTGAACAAAGATCGCCATCCTCGCCGACCTCGGGAAGGTGGCGCCAGCAGCGACCGCATTTCTGGTGGGCGGTGCGGGTGACGGCTAGTCCCTTCAGCCCGGTGATTGCGACGTTGGACACGATAAAAAACTCCGCAAGATCAATCTTTGCGAGCAGCTGATAATCTGGAAAAATCCGGGGAATACAAACTTCTGCTTCCAGACTGGAGCCAATGATTTTATCCCTGCGCAATGGTTCAATCACTTCGGTTACCGTACGACGGATCCCGCGTAGATCGTCCCAGAACACTTCCCCATCGCCCGCTAATCCCACGTCACCGGTCGCCGGCCACTCCAACAAATGCACGCTTCCCCCTTGCGGAAACCGCGTCCCCCAAATCTCCTCCGCCGTGAACACCAGCACCGGCGCGACATAGCGCACCAGCGCGTGGAACAGCGTGTCCAGCACCGTGCGATAGGCCATCCGTTTGGGGTCGACCGCTGCGTCGCAATAGAGGCAATCCTTGCGGATATCGAAGAAGAACGCCGATAGGTCATCGTTGCAGAAATCGACCAGCGCGCGGACATAGGCGTTGAAATCGAACGCCTCCACCGCCGTGCGCAACACGCCATCCAGCCGCGCCAACAGCGCGAGCACATAGCGCTCCAGCTCCGGCATCGTCGCCACATCGTGAACCCGCTCGGCCTCGCTGAACCCATCCAGCGCGCCAAGCAAGTAACGGAAAGTGTTGCGCAATTTGCGGTATTGGTCGGCCACGCCCTTGAGGATTTCCTCACCGATGCGGTGGTCCTCGGTGTAATCGACGCTCAGCGCCCAGAGCCGCAGGATGTCCGCGCCATAGGTCTCCATCAATTTCAGCGGATCGACGGTATTGCCCAGCGATTTGGACATTTTCATGCCTCTGGCATCCATGGTGAAACCGTGGGTCAGCACTGCTTTGTAGGGCGCGCGGCCCCGCGTGGCGCAGCTTTCCAGCAGGCTCGACTGAAACCAGCCGCGATGCTGATCGGTGCCTTCGAGGTAGAGGTCGGCCAATGGCCCCTCATATCCGGCGGGCCGCGTCAGGTCGGGCCAGCGCCCGCTTTCCAGCGTGAATACGTGCGTACAGCCCGAATCAAACCACACGTCGAGGATGTCGGTGATGCGCTCGTAATCGGCGGGGTCGTGGCCCGGGCCGAGATATTCGGCGGCGCGTGCCTCGGTCCAGGCGTCCACGCCTCCAGCGCGGATGGCGGCGATGATGCGGGCGTTGACGGCAGGGTCGACGAGGTATTCGCCGGTCTTGCGGTGGACGAACAGAGTGATCGGCACGCCCCACGCACGCTGGCGCGAGAGCACCCAGTCGGGCCGGCCCTCCACCATGCTGCGGATGCGATTCTCGCCCTTTTCGGGTACCCAGCGCGTTTCGGCAATGGCGGTCAGCGCTGTGTTGCGCAGCGTCTCGCCCGATTGCAGCGCCCGGTCCATCCGCACGAACCATTGCGGCGTGCAGCGATAGATCAGCTTAGCCTTGGAGCGCCATGAGTGCGGGTAGGAATGTTTGTAATCCGCCGATGCGGCAAGCAGGCCTCCCGCCTCGCGCAGCGCAGCGCAGATCGGGCCGTCGGGGGCGTTGAATTTTGCGTTGATGACGCTGCCCTCGCCGCCCAGCCACGGCCAGTCGGCACGGTATTTGCCGTCGGCTTCCACGGCAAATACCGGGTTGATGCCGTTCGCTTTGCACAGGTCGAAATCGTCCTCGCCATGGTCGGGCGCCATGTGGACAAGGCCGGTGCCGGCGTCGGTGGTGACGAAGGCGGAGCCATCGAGGAAGGGGCGGGGTTTGGTGAAAAATGTGCTGTCTGGGAATTGCGCCGCCATGGGGTGGCGGGCGGTAGCACCGGCGAGGGCGGAGCCTTTGATTGATCCCCTGAAATCACTCGGTAGTTCACCGTCGGGCGTGCTGCCCATCCGATGCAGCCGGTACGCAAAGGCGTCCAAAAGCGGCCTTGCTACGAGGAACCGCGCACCTGCAAATTTGCCTGCCGAGGGTATAACCAGACAATACTCCACCTCCGCCCCATAGGCGATCGCCTGGTTCACCGGGATCGTCCACGGCGTCGTCGTCCAGATCACCGCATGCGCGCCGACCAGTTCAGGCGCCAGCGGGCATTCCGTGATCTCAAACGCCACATCCACCTGCGTCGAGGTAATCTCCTCATATTCCACCTCGGCCTCGGCCAAGGCGGTCTTTTCCACCGGCGACCACATCACCGGCTTGGACCCGCGATACAGCTGGCCCGACTCAGCGAATTTCAGCAATTCGGCGACGATGGTGCCCTCGGCTTCGGCGTCCATCGTCAGGTACGGGTGATCCCAATCGGCGTTGACGCCCAGCCGCTTGAGCTGCTCGCGCTGTTTATCCACCCAGCCTTGCGCGTACACACGACATTCGGCGCGGAATTCCTCGGCCGGAACCTCGTCCTTGTTCAGCTTTTTCTTGCGGTAAGCCTCCTCCACTTTCCACTCGATGGGGAGCCCGTGGCAGTCCCAGCCGGGCACATAGGGCGCATCCTTGCCCAGCAGGCTCTGCGTGCGCACCACCATGTCCTTGAGGATATGGTTCAGCGCGTGGCCCACATGAATGTCGCCATTGGCATAGGGCGGCCCGTCGTGGAGGATGAACTTCTCCCGCCCGCTGCGCGTCTCCCGCAGGCGGTGGTAAAGGTCGTCTGCCTGCCAGCGCGTCAGAATAGCCGGCTCCTTCTGCGGCAGGCCGGCCTTCATCGGAAAGTCGGTGCGGGGCAGGAAGACGGTGTGGCGCCAATCGGGCTTTGCGGTAGGTTCGTTCATGGTGTGCCGGCGCTTAGGAGTTTGCGGGCCTCATCGCAATCCCGCTCCATCTGGGCGGACAGCGAGGCCAGATCGTCGAATTTCGCCTCGGGCCGCAGGTAATGGTGGAGGGCGACCTCGATCTCGGCCCCATACAGATCGCCGGTGTAGTCGAACAGATAGGCCTCCAGCAGCTCGCGCGGCGGGCTGAAACTGGGACGGATGCCGAGGCTGGCGGCGCCCGGCACGATGCGGCCATCGGGCAGGCGCGCGGTCACTGCATAAATGCCATAGGCCGGGCGCAGATAGCTGCCCAGCGGGATATTGGCGGTGGGATAACCGATGGTGCGGCCCAGCTTCTCGCCATGTTGCACCACGCCGCGTATGGCAAATGGGCGGGTCAGCAAGTGTGCGGCGGTGACGGGATCGCCCGCCTGGAGCGCGGCGCGGATACGGCTGGAGGAGATCACGCCCTGCGCATCGCTGACCGCCGCCACGCTGCGCGCCGCGACCCCGGCGGCCGCGCCCAGCGCTTGCAGCAGCGCGGTGTCGCCCGTGCGGCCCTTGCCAAAGGTGTAATCGGTGCCGGTGATGACCCCGCCCGCACCGATATCGCCGGCGACCACCCGGCTTACCCAGTCGGGCGCGGTGGTGGCGGCCATGGCTGCGTCAAACGCGACGACCAGCATCGCGTCGGCGCCGGCATTGGCGAACAATTCCTGCCGCTGATCCAGCGTGGTCAGGCGGAACGGCGCGGCGTCGGGGACGAAGAAGCGCAGCGGGTGCGGCTCGAACGTGGCGATGATCCCAGGGCGGTTTTCGGCGCGGGCCCAGCGCAAAGCTTCCGCCACTACGGCCTGATGGCCCAGATGAAACCCATCGAAATTGCCCAGCGCCACGATGGCGCCGCGCAAAGGCTCGGGCACGCGCTGCCGGCTGTCGAGGCGGATCATGCGGTGGCGCCCGTATCGCGCCGTAAGGTCACGAAGGCGTAGGCGGGACGGGCGCCCTCCGCAGGGTGCTCGTCGCGCGCCGCCTCATGCCAGCCGGCGCCGAGCGGGGGCATAAAGGCATCGCCGGGATAATCGGCGGCGATCCGCGTCAGTTCCAGCCTCGACGCTTGTGGCAAAGCCAGCGCATAGATCTGCGCGCCCCCGATTACCGCCACCTCCTCGCCACCGGCAACTGCCAGCGCCTCCGACAGGCTACCCGCCACCTCCGCCCCATCCGCGCGCCAGCCGGCATCGCGGCTCAGCACGATATGCCGCCGGCCGGGCAGCAGGCCGGGCAGCGATTCGAAGGTCTTGCGCCCCATCACCATCGCCCGCCCCATGGTCAGCGTCTTGAAGCGTCGCAGGTCGGCGGGGATATGCCACGGCAGCGCGCCGGCATTGCCGATCACGCCATTGGCCGCCACCGCCGCCACCAGAAACACCTGCCCCATGCTCAGCCCAGCTCCAGCCTTGTGACATGGCCCATCTTGCGTCCGGGCCGGCCCTCGCCCTTGCCGTAGAGGTGGAGATGGTTGGCCGGGTCGCTCAGGATTTGGGGCCATGTGGCGGCCCAGTCGCCCGCCTCGTCGCCGATGATGTTGTGCATCTTCACACCCTTCGCGGCAAGGCGCGTATCGCCCAGCGGTAGTCCGCAGATGGCGCGGATATGGTTCTCGAACTGGCTGGTGACCGCGCCCTCGATGCTCCAGTGCCCTGAATTGTGGACGCGGGGCGCGATCTCGTTGAACACCGGCCCGGCGCGGGTGACGAAGAATTCCGCCGCCAGCACGCCCACGAAGCCCAGCGCCTCGGCAATCCGCACCGCCAGCGCGCGCGCCTCAGGCACTTGCGCCAGCACCTGCCGCGAGGCGGGCAGGGTGGAGCGGGCCAGGATGCCGCCCTCATGGACGTTCTCCGCGCTATCCCAGAATACGATGTTGCCGTCGGCACCCCGGCACAGGATCACCGAAAACTCGGCGGTGAATGCGACCAGCCCCTCATAGATCAGCGGCACGGGTGGGAGGGTTATTGGGGGCAGCACCAACCCGCCTGCCTCATCCGCCGAGGCGATCCGCCATTGCCCCTTGCCGTCATAACCGTCGCGGCGGGTCTTGAGGATGCCGGGTGCGCCGATGCTGGCGATGGCGCGGCTCAGATCGTCCATGCTGTCCACTGCGGCAAAGGGCGCGGGCCGTCCGCCCAATTCAGCGACGAAAAGCTTCTCGGTCAGCCGGTCCTGCGCGGTTTCCAATGCCCTGGGATGGGGCAGCAGCGGGGTGTCGCCCAAAGCGGCCAAAGGCCCCACCGGCACATTCTCGAACTCATAGGTCACCGCCGCGCATTCGGCGGCAAAGCGCGCCATCGCGGTCGCATCGTCCCATCTGGCGCAGGTGAAGGCAGCGGATACTTCGGCGGCAACACTGTCGGCCTCGGGCGCATAGATATGCGCGCGATAGCCCAGCTGCGCTGCCGCACCCGCCAGCATCCGCCCCAACTGGCCGCCGCCCAGAATGCCGATAGTCTCGCCCGGAACGATCACTGCCTCAACTGGGCCGCTCGGCCACGGCGTCGGTTTGTGCGGTGCGATAGGCTTTCAACCGCACGGTCAGCGCCGCATCATTGGTCGCCAGAATCGCCGCGGCCAGCAGCCCGGCATTGGTCGCCCCGGCCTCACCGATGGCCAGCGTGCCGACCGGAATGCCGGCGGGCATCTGCACGATCGACAGCAGCGAATCCTGCCCCGACAGCGCCTTGGACTGTACCGGCACACCCAGCACCGGCAGATGCGTCATGCTGGCCACCATGCCCGGCAGATGCGCCGCGCCGCCTGCGCCGGCGATGATCAGATGGATGCCCTCATCGGCGGCGCCCTTGGCAAAGGCGATCAGGCGGTCGGGGGTGCGATGCGCCGAGACGATGCGGACGTCATGCGGCACCTCCAGCCTGGTCAGGATGTCGGCGGCGCATTTCATCGTTGCCCAGTCCGACTGGCTGCCCATGATGATCGCGATATGTGCTCCGGGACGGGTCATGGTCTCAACGCTCCGACAGATAGTAGCGCTCGCGCGCCGTAAGATTCTCGTCCAGCTCATAGACAATCGGCTGGCCGGTGGGGATCTCGAGGCCCGTGATATCCGCGTCGGATATGCCCGACAGATGCTTGACCAGCGCGCGCAGGCTGTTGCCATGCGCCGCCACCAACACTGTTTCGCCGGCCTGCAATGCCGGGGCAATCGCGCTTTCGTAATAGGGCATCACGCGCGTGATCGTGTCCTTCAGGCTCTCAGTCGAGGGGATCGCGATGCCGGCATAGCGCGGGTCGGTGGCCAGATCGAAGCGCGACCCTGCCTCCAGCACCGGCGGCGGTGTGTCGAAACTGCGGCGCCAGATTTTGACCTGATCATCGCCATGCTTCGCCGCCGTCTCGGCCTTGTCGAGCCCGGTGAGCCCGCCATAATGCCGCTCATTCAGCCGCCAGTCCTTGATTTCGGGCAGCCACGCCCGCCCGCAGGCCTCCAGCGCCAGATGCAGCGTGCGGATCGCGCGGGTTTGCAGCGAGGTAAACGCCAGCGTCGGCAAAAAGCCCTTGGCAAGCAGCAAAGCGCCGGCGGCCCGGGCCTCATCCTCGCCGCGCGCGGTCAGGTCCACGTCCCACCAGCCAGTAAAGCGGTTTTCAAGGTTCCACAGGCTCTGGCCGTGGCGGACGAGGATCAGGCGGTGGGCGGTTTTGGGCAAGCGCAGTATCCTCTCAGCGTGCGGCGCAGAATATCACCGGGGCCTAGCTTTTTGGGGGGGCTTTGGGAAGGGGCGGCGGGGCATCGGTATGCTGGACGACGGTATGCTGGGCGCGAACCTGTTGCTTGCGGCGCTGCAAATTCTCGCGCAGCTTGGCGGCGAGGCGCGCGTCGCGGTCAGGGGTGGCTGGCTCAGAGGGATTGCTCATGCGGTCAGGTGTGGCGCGGCGAAGGGGTGCGCGCAAGAGGGCAGCAGGCCGCGCTTGACAATGTGGGCCGGCGCGGACAAAGCGCGCCCTGCCCGTGGTCCTGCTGCTGTAGCTCAGTGGTAGAGCGCATCCTTGGTAAGGCTGAGGTCGGGAGTTCAATCCTCCCCGGCAGCACCAGCGGACTTATTGATCGCATGGCTTAAACGTCGCCCGGTGTTGGGATGGCG
>JANXUK010000086.1 GCA_025356275.1 Sphingomonadales bacterium
ATCCGTACAACTGTCTCCACCACCAACATCCCGATCTCGCCACCTGCAAATCCAGGCCGCTGTCTAAACCATCGGAATGGTGGTTCCCTCTTGGACGCCGATCACCCCGCTAATAGGGCTCTTTTTGCACGCCAATCCACATACCAGGCTGACGGTCGTCTTGATCGCAGCGAGATCAAAGGCACTGGGACGACATGGGATCAGCACCAGATCAGCGACCTCGACCGCCCTGCTGGCGGCGCTGTCCGCATGGGGCGGAGTGTCAATCACAATGAAGGTTGCTCCCTGCCTCTTGGCCGCTTCAACCTTTGCCAGAATGCGCGGGGGAGCGCTGTCAATTACCTCGGGCGCCTTATCGGAACGCCATGAGCCCCACTGACTGGCCGTCGCCTGAGGGTCCGTGTCGATGATGAGGGCAACGGCACCGGCCGTTTCCGCAGCGGCGGCCAGGTTCACCGATAGCGTGGTTTTTCCTGAGCCGCCCTTCTGGCTCACAATGGCGATGATGGTCATGTTTGATCCTTCGCGTTTTTACATGGGGGGGTGTGCGATTGAGCGAATGTGGAGGTTTGCGGTGGTGGGCTAATCACCCGCCTGAATTGCCCGGATGACCTTCCTTGCTTACGCGCCGCTCCATGCCTGCCAACAACCGCGCGGTCACACCGGCCATGGGGCTTTGAGGTGCCTCAGCCTCTGGCAGCGGCCGTTCAGACTTAACCGCTGGAGGTCCATTCTTAACCTCTCTCTCAGTGGCCCGAAACAGGCCGTTTAGGTTCACAACTGCCTTACCTGCGCGCCGGGTCATGCCTGCCAGACACCGGCCTGGGGAGAGCACCCGATATCGATGTCCTGACGGCAGTTCGAAGTTTCGGTCGATCAGAAGCACGCTGAGCGCGGCCCGCTCCCGCCCGAACTGCAGGCAAGCCCGGCCCCAAGTGCTCTGTGCAATGCCAAGCCACCCGCAGCTTCTCCATGATGCCTCGACGAGGTTGGGCCATGACGGCCCGCCCAGCGCCTCGACTACGCTACGATAGCCTTCGGTGGCCACGCTGAGCGCCATGTCTGGCCTAATCCGCTCCAGCGGATCGAGTCTAAACGCGCTACGACTTCGTGATGATTTTTTATTCTGTATATTGGGTGCGCAGTTTTCTTCCGGCGCGTCGGAAGATTTCAGCGCACGGGGGACGGGATCATGCTTGGTCTCGATGGCTTCGAGCATGGCGGATAGGGCCTCGCGGATGGCGACTAGCCGGTCAATCCTAGAAATCCGCGCCGTGCGACCGTCGGGAAGGATCGCTTCGGCCCGCTCACGCAAGGTCTCATCGCCTGCCTCGCGGATGCGTTGGCCCAACTGGCGAATCTCGGCCCGGCACTGCTGGATGGCACGGCCTTGAAGGTTCAAAGCCTCGGCCTTGGCCTTCAACTCGGCAAAGCGGTCCACCAGTGGCGCAAGGTTGATGCCCGCGGCCCAAACGATAGTGCCATCCTGACGATCACCGGCACGTTCGCCATTGATCCCGGCGTTGCGGATGATGAAGCCTGCTTGTTCCAGCTGACGCTCGGCCGAGTTGATCGTCCGCGATGTTCGCCCGAGAGCCTCAGCGAAACGGCATGCCTGCGTCCACACCGCGCAGATGCGTCCAGAAAGGTAATCCGCATCCATCGTCTTCAGGACATAGTGTCGAACCAGAACCACAGATGTCGAAGACAGGCCAAAGCCTGGCCGCGCCACCTGCTCGAACAGGCGCAACAGGTCGAAGCGGGTCAAGCCCGATGGCAAGCCGCTATGGGCAAGAGTGGTGCTCATGAGAGCCCTCCCTTCCATTCAAGCCTTGCCCACGATTCTGGGAAAGGATAATCTGATCATGTAGCTGTCCAGCTATGCCATGGACCGTTGCGGAGGGTTGCACCCCTCCCAACGGTCTTTCGGTGACCGCAGATTCGCTTGTTGCGTGGTTGGCGCTTCTTGCGCGTTCTGCGCGTAACCGACGGTTCTGAGGCTCGTTTTCGCCCCCCTGTGAGGTGTGACGACTTTTGTGCCGACACATGTTGCGCGAGAATGCTTCAGTTGCGCGTTTTGAGCGAGGCTTATAGTAATGAAAACAAGGAGAATTACGAGAATTCAGACGTTTAGAATTTGTCACGTTCGGGTTTGCTAAACCGTCGTGCTGATAATTCGGCACCGAGAGTTCGAATCTCTCCGTCTCCGCCATCACCTTGAAAGCATTGGATTTTCTAGCCATCAGGGGCAAGGCGCGCGGCCGAGCCAAACGGCCCCCCGAAAAGTTTCTAGCGGATTTCTAGCGCCCTCGCCCGCCTCAACCTGAGCACACCCTGGCGCTTGGCTGCGCAAATGACGCAGGGCGACAATGAGGCCCCTGAAGGCCCAAGCAACTCATGACCACTCGCTTCAAAAAATTTGCGAGACAAGACTGCCCCCCTTGAAAATCATATCGTGGTTAATACCTGAGACTCAACAGGGGGCATTCCATGGCGCACAAAATATTCCTTAGTCACAATCACAATGACAAGCCTCTGGTCGAGCCGGTGGCTGTCAAACTTGCAGCGATTTTCGGACAAGATCAGGTCTTTTATGATAGCTGGTCTATCAAGCCCGGTGACGGTATTATTGATCAGATGAACAATGGCTTGGAAGCGCCAGAATTTGTCTTCTTTTTCGTTTCCAAAAACAGCATCGCCAGTGGAATGGTAAAGCTGGAATGGCAAAACGCGCTTTATGCGGCGTCGAAAGGTAAAACCAAGATAGTCCCCGTTAAGGTCGACGATTGCGATATGCCGCCTGTTTTGCGCCAGACGCTTTTTATCGATATGTGCGCGAACGGCCTTGATGCCGCAATTTCACAAATCGTTAGCGTCACTCACGGCAATGCATCATTCACGCCGCAACACCAAGGGTTCTCGAACCTATCTTACAATCAGAAAAGCAACCCTGACGGCGGCATCGAAATAACCGTCAAAGCATCTCATCTCATGGAGCCTAGCCACGGCTTCCTTTTTATCACCAGCAATGGGGATGGCGCTTACTCCCAGCCACCCTCTCCGCTTTGAAAGCAAGAAGCTCTCAGACCAAGAAATCGGCATTTTGGCGGTTTACCATGAAAAAGGGGAGAATAATTGGGTTCCCGTGCCTTTGATCCCATAAAGTAGTGCGCCCCGCACCTTTCGATGCGGGGCGCTGGCAGTGTCAGGCAGGAAAAGGCCGCCTGCCCCACTGCTGCAACGGATGTGTTTTGCGAGGGTCTCGTTGCTTTACCTCGGCCCGGCAAGATCGTCCGGGCAACCCTGTGGTTATCGCCTGCCGAAGCCCTGCTCGCACCAACCGCGCAAGATGGCGAGGACATCGCCCACATCGCGGCGAATGGCCCATTCCCGGCGGCGGCGCTATTCGCCCAGCAGCCGGCGGACCTGCGCAATGACATCGGCCTCGACAAATGGCTTGAGCAGCACCGGATAGGGGCAATCGCCCTGCGGCAGCTGACCCGTGATCAGCAGCACCGGCATCAGCCCATGCCGCGCGGTGATCTGCGCCGCCATCTCGCCGCCGCTCATCCCCGGCATGGCATTGTCAGTGACGAGGAGATCGGGCAGCGGTTCGCCATTGGCTGCCGCGCGATCAACCAACGCGATCGCCTGCGCCGGACCCGCCGTGCAGAGGACGTTATAGCCCGCGTCCTCCATAATATCGGTGAGTAGCATCGCGATCAACGGCTCATCCTCGACCAGCAGGATGGTCGGGACGTACCCAGGCTTGACGCATCCGGGTTTTGCGGGGGTGGGCGGCGACATCGGCAGCACCGCTAACCCCGCGCCCATGCCAATGCAAGCGCGTTGCACCAACGATCGGGCGCTTGGCAAAGGCCGAACTGTGCCATAGACTTGATTCGGCTTCGGGGTATACGGCGCCGCAAGAAAGGGCTGTGGCGATGCCAGCGGATCTGGGGGCAAAGGCGGCGTTCGGGCTGACCGGGCTCGACGACATAACCATCGGTGGTCTGGCGCGGGGGCGGATCTATCTGCTGGAGGGCGATCCCGGCACCGGCAAGACCACCATCGCCAGCCAGTTTCTGATGGCCGGCGCCGCCGCCGGCGAACAATGCCTGCATATCACCCTGTCCGAAACCGAGGCGGAGCTGCGAGAATCCGCTGCCTCGCATGGCTGGGCTCTGCCGGACAATTTCCACATATTCGAGCTGCTGCCGCCCGAGGAATTGCTCGACGATCAGCAGCAGCAGAGCCTGCTCTATTCCTCGGACCTTGAATTGGGCGAGACGACGCGCCGCATTGTCGAGGTGGTCGAGCGGTTGAAGCCGGACCGCGTGGTGTTGGACAGTCTGTCGGAAATCCGCCTGCTGGCGCAAAGCTCGCTGCGCTATCGCCGCCAGATCCTGTCGCTGAAGCATTATTTCGCCAAGAACGCCGCCACCGTGCTGATGCTCGACGACATGACCGCCGAGGTGGCCGACAAAACCGTGCACAGCGTCGCGCATGGGGTGATCCGGCTGGAAGGTATCGCGCCGTCCTATGGCCCCGAGCGGCGGCGGCTGCGGTTGATCAAATATCGCGGGCAAGCCTATCGCGGCGGCTTTCACGACATGGTGATCGCCACCGGCGGGGTGCGCGTGTTCCCACGCCTGATCTCGGCCGAGCACAAGACCCAATTCGCCCGGACTACCATGCCCACCAACGATCCCGCGCTGGATCAGTTGCTGGGCGGCGGTTTTGAGCGCGGGGCCAGCACACTGATCCTCGGCCCGGCGGGCACCGGCAAATCGCTGCTGGCGATCACGCTGATCCGTGCGGCGGTGATGCGCGGCGAAAAAGCGGCGATGTTCATCTTCGACGAGGAGCAGGGCCTGCTGTTTTCCCGCGCACTGGGGCTGGGCATTGATCTGGCGGCGATGGTCGACAGCGGCAAGCTGGTGATCGAGCAGGTCGATGCCGCGCAACTGACCCCCGGCGAATTCACCCAGATGGTCCGCGCCAGCGTCGAGGCGCAGGACGCGCAGACCGTGGTGATCGACAGCATCAACGGTTATAAGGCGGCGATGCCCGAGGAGCGGGAGCTGATCCTGCACATGCATGAGCTGCTGCAATATCTCAACCGCCAGGGGGTGATGACCTTCCTGACCGTCGCGCAGCACGGGCTGGTTGGTAACATGCAATCGCCGGTCGATGTCACTTATCTGGCCGACACCGTGGTCCTGCTGCGATATTTCGAGGCGTTCGGCCGGGTCCGAAGGGCGATCTCGGTCGTTAAGAAGCGCACCGGTAGTCATGAGGATACGATCCGTGAGTTTCGCATCGGCAACAGCGGCATCGCGCTGGGCGAACCGCTGGTTCAGTTCCAGGGGGTGCTGCGCGGGATTCCGACCTTGGTCGGCGCCGCGCCCGATGCGATGCTGCCCCGTTCGGACTGATCCGCCGTGAGCGCGCTGCGTTTTATCGGGCCGCACAGCGAGTGCGCGATAATCCTGGCGCCAGCGGGGCGTGACGCCGAAATCGCGCGGCGAATCTTCAGCGAGGCGGGGCGGGATGCGCTGATCGTCGCCGACCTGCCGGGGCTGGTCGCCGCGATCGAGGCGGGGGCGGGCTTTGCGCTGATCACCGAGGAGGCGCTGCGCACCGCAGATGTCGCGCCTTTGGCGGCGGCGCTGACGGCGCAGCCGCCATGGTCCGATTTCCCGATCATCCTACTGACCGAGCGCGGCGGGGTGGAGCGTAATCCGCAGGCGAGCCGGATGCAGGCTCAGCTCGGCAATGTCCTGTTTCTGGAGCGGCCGTTCCACCCGACCACCCTCGTCAGCCTGAGCCACGCCGCATTGCGCGCGCGGCAACGCCAGTATGAGGCGCGCGAACGGCTGGAGACCATCCGGCTGGGCGAGCGGCAATTGCAGATCGCGCTGGCGGCGGCCGATCTGGGGGCGTGGTACCTTGATGTTGCCAGCATGTCGCTGGACGCCTCGCCGCGCTGCAAGGCGCATTACGGCTATGGCGAGGACAGCGAATTTACTTATCAGGCGCTGATCGCCAGCATTCACCCCGGCGATCTGGCGCGGGTGCGGACGGTGGTTACCGCAGCCATCGTGGGGCGCGGCGATTACGATGTCGAATACCGCTGTCGGTGGCCCGACGATACGGTGCATTGGGTGATGGTTCGCGGCCAATTGGACCCTTCAACCGATCCGGCGGCACCGCGGCTGTCCGGCGTATCGTTCGACATTACCGCGCGCAAACAGGCCGAGGCGGCGCTGCTGGAGAGCGAGAGGCGGTTTCGCGCGGCGATCGATGCGGTCAGCGGCGTGTTGTGGACTAATGATTCGCAAGGACGGATGGTCGGCGAACAGTCGGGGTGGGGCGCGCTGACCGGGCAAAGCTATGAGGCCTATCAGGGGTTTGGCTGGGCCGATGCGGTCCACCCCGACGATACAAAACCCACGATCGAGAGCTGGCAACTGGCGGTGGCGGAGCGGCGGATGTTCCGCTTCGAACATCGGGTCCGTCGGCACGACGGCGCCTGGCGCAATTTCGCGATCCGCGCGGTGCCGGCCTTCGACGGGGACGGCTCGATCCGCGAATGGGTCGGGGTCCACACCGACATCACCGAACAGCGCCGGGCCGAGGCCGCGCTCAAATCGCTGACCACCAATCTGGAGCGCCGGGTCGCCGCCGCCACCCGCGAATTGCGCGCCAGCGAGGCGCGGATGCGCTCGATGTTTGAAGCCAGCTTTCAGTTCTTTGCCCAGCTCGATCCCCGCGGGCGCCTGCTCGATGCCAATGCCACTTCGCTGGCTGCGATCGGCACGGGGCTGGCCTCGGTGATCGGCGCGAACTTCTGGGAGACGCCGTGGTTTGCCGGCACGCCCGATATGCCCGAGATGATCCGCGCCGCCATCGTCGACGTGGCGGCGGGCGGCAGCTTCCGCGAGGAAATTTCGCTCGATCTGCCCGGGGGGCCGCTTTGCCTCGATTTTGCGCTTCGGGCGGTGCGGGGGCCGAATGGGGAGAGTATCTCGCTGGTCGCAGAAGCGCTGGACGTGACGCAGCGCAAGCAGGCCACCGAACGGCTGGTGCAGGCACAAAAGCTGGAGACCATCGGCCAGCTTACCGGCGGGGTAGCGCATGATTTCAACAACCTGCTGACGCCGATCGTGGCCAGCCTCGACATGATCCACCGCCGGCTGGAGGGCGATGCGCGGGCGCAGAAATGGGCGGCGGCGGCGATGCAATCGGCGGACCGGGCCAAGGTGCTGGTCAGCCGGCTGCTGGCCTTTGCCCGGCGCCAGCCGCTGGATACCGCACCGGTCGATGTCGGCATGCTGGTCGGCGGGCTGGGCGATCTGATCCTGCGCTCGCTGGGGCCGACCATCGTGTTTCGCACTGTTATGCCCGATCATCCGGCGATCGCGACGGTGGACGCCAACCAGTTGGAGCTGGCGCTGCTCAACCTCTGCGTCAATTCGCGCGATGCGATGCCGGGCGGCGGTGAGCTGGCGGTGACGATCGGTTGCGCGCCGGCCAGCGCGGCGCCAGTCGCGCTACCACCGGGCGAATATGTGACGCTGGCGGTGCGCGACACCGGAACCGGCATGTCGGCGCAAACCATCGCCCGCGCGATCGAGCCGTTTTACACCACCAAGGAGGTGGGCAAGGGCACCGGGCTCGGCCTGTCGATGGTCCATGGGCTGGCGGCACAACTGGGCGGAGCGATGCATATCGCCAGCACGCCGGGCGCGGGCACCACCATCACGCTATGGCTGCCGGCGGCGGGCGCGGCGGCGGCGGGCGGCTCGGCGGAGGAGCCAGCGGCGCGGCTGCCCTCGCGTTCCGCCCGCATCCTGCTGGTCGATGACGAGGAGCTGGTCCGCAGCGTTTCCGCCGATATCCTGCGCGATGCCGGCTATGACGTGACCGAGGCAGCATCGCCGGCGGCTGCGCGGGAGATCCTGCGCAGCGGTTACACGCCCGAGGTGCTGGTCACCGATCAGCTGATGCCCGGCGGCAAGGGCAGCGATCTGGCGGTGGAATTCACCGCGCTGGTGCCGCATCTGGCGGTGCTGATCGTCACCGGCTTTACCGACATGCCCAGCGCGCCCTGGCCGCGCTTGGCCAAGCCGTTCAGCGGTGCGGCGCTGGTCGAGCGGGTGCGGGGGCTGGTCGAGCCGGCTTGACGGCCACTATCGGCCCGCGCAACTTGCCATCAAAGGGGCTGGGTAAATGGATCTGGGGCTGGCCGGGCGGGTGGTGATCGTCACCGGCGCCACGGCGAATATCGGGCGCGGCATCGCGCTGGCTTTTGCCGCAGAGGGCGCGGTGGTGATCGGCGTCGGGCGCGATGCTTTGGCAGGCGGGCGGCTGGTCGATGCGGCACTGGCGGCGGGGGCAGCGGGGGCAGCGGGGGCGCAGTTCGTGGCGGCGGACCTGCGCGATCCGGCGGCACCGGCGCGGATCGTAGCGCTGGCGGAGGCGCATGGGGCGGTTGCGGCGCTGGCCAATGGCGTCGGCGGCAATGTCGATCAGGGGCTGTTCGCCGAGTCCGATCCCGCCAAATGGGCCGCCGACATCGATCTCAATTTCGGCACGGTGCTGCGCATGACGCATGCGTGCTGCCCGGCATGATCGCGCGGGGGCAGGGCGCAGTGATCAACATCGGGTCAACTGCGGCGCTGGTCGGCGATTATATGCTGCCGATCTATTCGGCGATGAAGGGCGCGGTGCACAGTTTCACCATCGCGTTGGCCAAGGAGGTTGGCCAGCATGGTATCCGCGTCAACGCGGTCGCCCCCTATGCCACTTTTGCGTGCGGGCCCGAGGCGTTCAGCACCGGCAGTCGGTTCCATGCTGACCATGATTTCCTGAAATACTCGGCCAGCCTGTCGGCGCAGGACCGCGCAATGCGCCAGCGCCAGCCCTTACTGGACCGGCCCTTTGCGACGCCGGAGGAGGTGGCGGCGGTGGCAGTGTGGCTGGCCTCGGCGCAGGCCAGCTTTGTGACCGGGCAGGTGTGGACGGTGGATGGTGGCGCTTTGCTGCGCTGAATGGGGAGATGTAAGATGCTGGTAGAGCGCGCCGAATTGATGGTCCGCGAAGGGGCGGAGGCGGAATTTGCCCAAGTCATGGCCGCCAAGGCCCTGCCGCTGCTGCGTGCGACGGCGGGCGCGGTCAGCGTGGAATTTGGCCGGGGCGTCGAGAATCCCAGCAAATTCACGCTGCTGATCGAATGGAGCGGTATGCCGGCGCATACCGCGTTTACGCAGCATGCTTCGTTTGCCGATTTCCGCGCGGTCATGGCGCCCTATACGGTCGGCGGCGCGATGGAGCATTTCGAGATGGTGTAGGATATGTTGAAATTTAGGTCAGGCCGCCCGAGAGCCGAAGGCGACCGCAGGGCAAAATGGCGGTTGCGGGACCCGGAGCGCGGCGTACTTCAGTACCTGAGCACCGGAAGCCCGCAGAACCGCCATTTGCAGCCCGGCATGGGCTGAATTTCAACATACCCTCAGGCCGCCTCTTTCTCCACCCACTCCGGGTAAAAGCAGGGCTCGCGGGTGGACCAGCCGGGCGCGGTGGCAGCGGCTTCGCTGATCGACTGGAGCAAATGCTTGCGCCGCTCCGGCCTGATCTGCGGCAATGCGGCCGAGGAGCAGAACGCCGAGGGCAGCCACGGGCGAACCTCTGCGCCCAGCAGGCGCTCATACAAAAACCGATAGGACGAGAACGTCGACAGCCGTTCCTGCGCCAGATCGAAGGCAGTCAGGCGGATCAGCTTGCCGAGGAACGCGTCAAGCGCCTCAAAGCTGGTCTCATCGGGCATCTTGCCGCGCAGCACCTTCAGCGCCTGATAGGCGACGTATTGGCTGCGGATCGACGTGTTCTCCCCAGCATCGCGCGCCCACAGCTTGAAGGCATCCTGCCGGCCAAGCCCGACATCGAGGCTGCGCTTGATGTAACGCTGCTCACACGACGTGAAGCTGGCGAATTCGCGCAATTCGGCGATGGCCAGCGATGCCATTCCGGTGTTGCCCATCGAGGTGTTCCCTGCCCGGCCAGAAAAGCCGGCCTCGACAACGAAGATCGGCCAATATGATTAGAAAGGGGTTAACCCTGAAATGCGGGCGAAAAATTTACGCCGCGCCGGGTGTGGGTGGATCGACATTCAGTTCAGGTGTCGCCGAGCCGAAGGCGACCGCAGGGCAAAATTGTGGTGTCCGGGACCCGGAGCGCAGCGTACTTCAGTACGTGAGCACCGGAAGCACGGATAACTGGGATTTGCAGGCCCGCATGGGCTGAATCCCGATCCACTCTAGTGGATAGATTTTGACATTCGAAAGCACACTCTGCCGCAAGCGGGACTCGAATGTCAAACTGAACGACTACCGGCTGATGCCGGTAGGTTCGCCAGCCACGGCTGAAGCCATCGCAATGTGGCCCGAGCGCGCGGTGCAAAAAGCCGGGTGACAGTGGACATTGATGCTTGTAGCCGACA
>JANXUK010000088.1 GCA_025356275.1 Sphingomonadales bacterium
ATCCGTACAACTGTCTCCACCACCAACATCCCGATCTCGCCACCTGCAAATCCAGGCCGCTGTCTAAACCATCGGAATGGTGGTTCCCTCTTGGACGCCGATCACCCCGCTAATAGGGCTCTTTTTGCACGCCAATCCACAGTCAAATCCGGCACCGACGCGCAAAGCGCCTTTCTCGAGGCCATCGATCCGGCGATCGATCCGACACGCGCCGCCGCCATCCGTGACGCGCTCCTGGACTATTGCCGTCGCGATACCGAGGCGATGGTGCAGGTGCTGGCCGCGCTTACCCGGTAATCCGAGATATACGGGGTCGGAGGCTGTTGACGAACTGGTTGGCGGCCCGAGCCAGCCAGACGCGCTGTTCCGCTTCCTTCGCAGCATCCCAGGGCAGTAACGATGGGATTTTAAGCGTGATGCTTTCCGCTCCATCCTCGCTGCTCCACACCGGTTCCGGTAAACCTGCTGCTATTGAACTCCGCGGCGATCGCCTCACGGTCTTCGACAAGGCCCGCATAGATTTCCTGCCCCGCCGCATCGCTGTAAGTCAGGAACACGCCGACGTGACCGTTTTTGCTGGAACGGTAGATGCGGGGGTCGGCTGGGCCCGGAAACGGCAGCTTCATCCAACCGGGGCCACCCCAGCGCGGTGGGAGTTGCGCGGGATCGTCGAACGCCACCTGCGCGTTGAATGCTTCGATGAAGCCGCGCCATGCGGCTGCCCCTTCAGATGGGGTGCCGGTCGCTCGCGGTGTCGTCGCGACAGCGCCAACGCCTTCTGCCGCGACCGTAATACCGGGCACCTCGCTGCGGATCACGAACCGGTCGATGATCTGGGTCTTGGCGATCAAGCGAGGCTGGACGATGCGCCGCTCCGCGCCTGTCGCCGGATCGGTGAATCGATATTCGGCAATTTCGAGCAGGCCGAGATCGAATGCCAGCCCCGGCTGGTCCTTCAGATACTCGCCCAGGCGCCGCGCCGATTCAGTGATGCCATCGCCCGCGATGATGAGCAGGAAGCGGCCAGCAGTCAGATCGCGGGCGACGCGGTCGTAAAATTGCGCCTCATCCATCGCGCTGCCGGCCTCGCGCGCCAGTTCGTACAGCACATTACCACGCCGCTGCCGGTTGCTCGATATCGCCGCCTGCAACGCTTCGTAATCCGTGCGGGCCAGTTGGCGCGCATAATCGAGCACCTGCCCCACCACCTCGCGCCGGGCTTGCGGATTGCGCCAGAGCTTGCATTCGACGATGATCAACCGGCCCCATTCGCTCACCAGCAGGACATCAGCAAAGCCCGCGCCCGGCAGGTTGAACTCCTTGGCCACGGCCACTACCCGCCCGATCTCCGGCTCGAGTTCGGCAAGTGGCAATATCCCTGGATGGTCGTAAATCAGGTCACGCAGGGGGTGCTCCAGATTCGCGTCGCCTTGAGGAATGCGCGGCACGAGGGTGGAGCCGCCTTCATCGATCAAAACCAGGGTCATTGCTCAGATACCTTCATTCGTTGTCGGGAATAGAGCGAATGCTTGGTTCCAATCCGAAGTCCAGTTCCTATGCGATGAACAATAATAGAAATATGAATCGATTACGCGATTGCTGATCCGGCTTCAGAATCCGGGTTGTGAGCAAGGACCTGAAATCAATCATTGGGGCGAGGGTTAAAGCGGCCCGCCGGGCAGCCGGCCTGACTCAGGCCATCCTGGCCGAACGTATCGATCGCACCGTCGAAACGGTATCCAACATCGAGCGTGGGCGCAGCCTGCCACCGCTCGACGTCCTGGATCAAATAGCCGATCTCACTAACTGCCCGCTATCGGGACTGGTTGAAATGCCTTGTGACGACGGGCGCCTCAGCGAGCGCGCCGAACTCGAAATGATCCTGATCGCGACAGGTCGTAGCCTGAGCATTGAGCAACTGCGGCTTGCGGTGCGGCAGATCGAGGCATTGAAGTAGCCAATCATGCAGGTCTTTTCGTATAGAGAGGCCGAGAGCGAACGGTGGAGGGTACTTCCCCTGCCAGATCCCTGGGGCTGACACTGCGCATGGCGTCCGACAAAACCCTGAATACAAAGAACCTGGCGGCCTTGGGCGCCGAGCGGCTCGCTGAACTGCTGCTCAATCTCGCCCAAGAAGATGCTGGAGCCAAACGGCAACTGCGCCTCGCACTGGCCAGCCACGCCGGCGGCGGCGACGTTGCCACGGAAATCCGCAAGCGCCTTGCGACGATCGCCAAGTCTAGATCGTTCGTAGATTGGCACAAGGCCCGCGCCTTCGCCAAGGACATCGAGGCCCAGCGCGTCGCCATCATGAAGCACGTGGCGCCGACCCAGCCTGCTGACGCGGTGGATCTCCTGTGGCGGTTCCTCGAATTGGCGCCATCGATCTATGAGCGGTGCGACGACAGTAATGGCACCATCGGCGATATCATGGACGGGGCGCTCGAAAATCTGGGCGATGTTGCCAAAGCCGCAAAGCTGCCGGCGGACAAACTCGCGGACCGAGTCTTCGCCGCCGTCTGTGCCAACGGCTATGCCCAGTTCGATGGCGTGATCGAGGAGATGTCCGAGGCGCTGGGCCGGGAAGGCCTGAGCCTGCTGAAAGCAAAGTTCGAAGCTTTGGCAAAAACGCCGCCGGCAAAACAGGTAAGCGGGCAGCGCCGGATTATCGGATATTCATCGCGCGGGGCCATCCACGAGGACGATTTCGCCGCCGAACGTCATGCTCGACTGGTCCGTTCCGCACTGACCGAGATTGCTGATGCGCTCGGCGACGTCGATGGCTATGCAGCGCGTTTTACATCAGAGGAACAGGGCAACCCTGCCTTCGCGGCCGATATCGCGCAGCGCCTGCTTGCCGCCGATCGGGCGGAAGATGCGATGGCCGTCATCGAGCGGGCGGAGAAAACTCATGCTGCGGGGCGTTCCTGGCCAGATTTTGAGCGGGTGCGGATCGAGGTGCTTGAAACGCTCGGGCGATTAGAGGATGCGCAGGCGGCACGCTGGTCGATCTTCGCGCGGGATCTCAATGCTGACTATCTTCGCGCCTTCCTCAAGCGGCTGCCCGATTTCGAGGACGAAGAGGCCGAAACTCGCGCCATCACCCATGCGCGGGGCTATGCCGGTTTTCATCAGGGGCTGACGTTCCTCGTCAATTGGCCCGCGCTCAATGCCGCCGCCGCGCACGTTCTCGAACGACACGGCGAACTCGATGGCGATCACTACTGGCTGCTGACCCCGGCTGCCGATGCCCTGGAACAACGCCACCCGCTGGCAGCGTCGCTGATGCTCCGTGCCATGATTGGTTTCGCCCTCGATAAAGCGCGGGTCAAACGCTATGGCCATGCCGCACGGCACCTGAAGACCTGCGAATACCTCGCCAAGCGGATCGAGGATTGGTACGGAGCGGGCGAACATGACGCTTGGGTCGCAGAGCTCAAACTTCGGCATGGGCGCAAGACCGCCTTTTGGCAGGCTTAGCAGAAGCGCCAGCCCGCTCCCTGACAGTCCCCTTGCACACAGCGGCACCTTGAGTTATCTTACCTCCGTCTTACCGTGGAGGCCGCCAAGTGAGTATTCAACAGCCGATCACCACCGTGATCTCGACCAAGGGTCAGGTCATTCTACCCAAGGCGATCCGGGATCAACGCCACTGGGCGGCTGGGACCCAACTGGTGGTCGAGGACACGCCCGACGGTGTGCTGCTCAAACCCGTGCCGGCGTTCCCGGTCACAGACATCGATGCCGTGTTCGGCACCTTGCAGGCCAAGGGCCCCGCCCTGTCGATCGATGCCATGAACGCCGCTATCGCCAAGGAAGCGGCGCGTCGTGCGCGCGATTGATACCAATGTCATCGTCCGGTTCCTGACTGCCGATGACGCGGTCCAGGCCAAGGCGGCGCGCAAGGTCATCGAGGGAGGAGACATCTTCATCAGCCTGACGGTTCTGCTCGAAACCGAGTGGGTCTTGCGCGCCGGCTACGGCCTCAGCGTGGTCGAAATCGTCGGTGCCCTGCGCGCGCTGGCCGGCCTCCCCGGCGTGACTATCGAAGCGCCTGCACAGTTGGCGCAGGCTCTCGACTGGACCGGCAAGGGAATGGATTTTGCCGATGCCCTGCACCTGGCCGGGGCCGAACACTGCACGGCTTTCGTGACGTTCGATCGGAAGCTGGCGAAGCACGCCAAAACCCTCGCTACGACGCCGGTATCGATTCCCTAATTGCCACGCTCCGAGCAAAGCGCGCTGGGTCGCGGCCTCCCCTTCATTCAGAACCTACGTTTTGGCCTCCGTTGAACATGGAACTTTCTGCCCGTTTTCGGATCACGCTCCGTCCGAGCCCACCTATCGTGTGACTTGCTCCATTCCAAAAACTGAGACAGCGCATCGACTTGATCGTCATGCTTTCCGTTTGGAAATGATCGAAGTTCGGACAGGAACGCCAGCAACCACGGGGCTTCGTGTGGCAGCAACACATCCCCATCCTCGATGAGCGCGGTCTGGCCAACCATGCGGGTGACCTTGTCGGCCCTGGGCGGGATCAGGATCGGCCGCAGGGCGCCGCTGCGAAGGAAATCATCCCAAAGATGGTCTCCGGCATTTGCCTTCTCGATCAGAACTTTGTCCGCGCCCCAAAGCTCCTTTTGGGCGATGATCCGATCGCGCAGTTTCGTGTAGCTCATGTGATCGCGGAGGCAGCCCAGCGTATACCACCGGCCGTCGAGATATCCGAAGGTGAGGCAAACCGAGTAGTCAGCCGTCGGTTCCTCGCTCGTAGCAGTATCCCAACTCTGCACGATCTTGTGAAAGACGCGGCGAGGATACTCGCCAGCATCGAACCGGGCAAATTTGTCCGTCGGAATGATGGAACCATCTGCGGCCTCAGGCTCCTGAAGGTATTGAACCGCAAATGGACGCGGCCCCATTTCGCGACGAATGCGGTCCAGCACCTCGCGCGGTTCATCGTCAGGCCGAAGGACCTCGCCGACTGGACGCCGGTAAATTCTGCCGAAGCCGATGTCATAGGTGACCTCCTTGTCATCATATGACGGCAAACTCAGGTGATCCGCACCGGCCTCGATCATCCGTGCTGGCAGATCATAGGCCCCCAGCCGCTGCTGGAGTGATACGATGACGCCCCGGCGTTTGTCGTTGAGCCGGGAGAGCAGTGTTGTTGCGAAGAACCGTTCCAACTCTTCACGACGGGCTTCGCTGGCGTAGTCGTCGGCCTTCATCGCGTCGTCGATGAGGATGATGTCGGCGCCGAAACCCATAGTGGCGCCATTGACCGTCACCCCGCGACAGCCGCCGCCGGCGGTCGTGCTCAGCGCCTGCTGCGAAATACCGCCCGGATCCAATGCGGAATTGGGAAACAGCAGCCGATAGAACGGGTGCTCCATGACCCGCTGAAGATTGGCGAGGTGCTCGCGGCTGAGCTTGATCCCGTAGGTGACGAACATGATCTTGAGTCGCGGATTTCTGCCCAACATCCAGGCCGTGTAGGCAACTGCAGTGATCGATTTGAGGTGCCGTGGCGGCACGTTGATCACCAGCCGCCGGGTCTGGCCGATGGCGGTTTTCTGCAGCGCCTGGCACATAGCCAGCAGGTACCAACGGAGAATGAGCGGCTTGGTCCCAGGGTGCAGGATTCGGAACACCCACGGCAGGAACATGACCAGGAAGCCGCGCATGAGCGCCGCCTCTTGCAACAATCGCGATTCTGGTGAGGCAGGCGAAGGCCCGAATTCACTCCTGCGCATCGGGATCCTCCTCGGCCTCCGGCTGATCGGGATCCTCGGCGCCCCAGTCCCCTTCGGCCCACGTTCCAACCGGTGACGTGACGCCGTCCTCATCGCCCCCCATCACGGCCACGTCTGACCATGGGTCGGAACTTTCGGGATTGGGCTCGCCGATCGACAGCATACCGATCAGTTCGCGCAATATGTGCCCGTCCGATGTCCCATCACCGAGAGGATGGGCCTTCGCCGCCTCGGGTTGAGCATCCGTCGGTTCCGGGTATAGCCGAGCGCTTTCTGCCAGTAGGCCTTTTAGTGCAGCCAATTTCCCTTCTGCAGCCAGCTTGATCTGCGTCATCACCAGGTATTCCCGCATCGGCATCGCCTTGACCTTGCCGTCGATCTTGACCTTGCGGCTCTGAGCCAGGTTCCGGCGAAGGATAGTATCGTGGCTCAGCGAGCCACTCGGTCGGCCAGGACCGGCTTTTCCGTTGAATTGATGTTCGACCGGGGGACGAGCATAGCCGACCGCGTAGTCGCCGGTGGGCTGCCGCTTCTCATGATGCTTCGATGGTTTTGCTTTGACACCAGATTGCGGCTTGCGTCCCGAATGCTCAACAGGCGGCCGCACATCTGGATCGATGTCTGCACCCGGCGAAGTTAGCCGACGGCGAGGCGGTGGGCTGATCACCGAGGCCCGCTGCGGTTGCCCCGCGCTGTCAGCAGCACCGCCGGATCCTTTATTATCATCACGCATAGTCGTTCCCACAAAATTCAGATGGGACCGTGGACAGAAGCTTCCGCCACTGCCGACACGGGCCCAGATCGAGCCAAGCCGAAGCCCCGGTGAAGGGCTTCAGCCTCGTGTCGTGCGATGTCGCTTGCTTCTGTGAGGATGCGCGAGATGCACGCACCGCCGGTTTGGGCGGTGCGTGCAATCTACCGCGCGATCATGCCTACGGCAAGGAGAATTGAGATAATATATATATTAATCTGATACTTAGACCTTACTTTCATTGTCAAGCGAACTCGAACCGAGGCGATTTTCGCGAGTTTCGGCAAAGGTTTGGCCGGTCTCGGCTAGCCTCGCCTCCCGGCCGGTCATCTTCTCCCAGCGCGCGATGCACACGTCGATGTAGCCGGGGTCGATATCCATACCATAGGCGATGCGGCCGGTGCGTTCGGCGGCCAGCAGAGTGGTTCCCGAGCCCATGAAGCTGTCGAGCACGATGTGCCCGCGATGGCTGACGTCGCGGATCGCGTCGGAGACGAGCGGGACAGGCTTGGGCGTGGGATGGGCCTCGAGTTGCGCCATCCGATTGCGCCCGAAAGTGTTCACGCCGGCGTAGCGCCAGACGTTGGTTCGTTACCGCTTGAATTTGCCCAGTTGCACATTGTTGATGTGACTGGCCTTGCCGTGTTTGGCGATGAACACCAGTTCGTGCTGGGAGCGGAGGAGACTGCCCATGCCGCCATTGGTTTTTACCCAAACGGCCAGGTTGATCTGATCGAGACCGGCCTCGGCCATGGCCAATTGCAATGCCAGCGCGCCCCGCCAGTCCATGCACATGCAGAGAACCGCGCCGTCGTGCAGGTGGGGCGTGATCGCTTTCAGGTTGGTCGCGTTGAACTGCTGGAATTCAAATGGCGACATTTCGCCCGAGGCCATCGCAAACTCGCGGTGCTGGACTTTACCCAAGCCACTGACGTGGCCGTTTATGGGTACGTTATACGGCGCATCCTGAAAAACCATGGTGGCCTTCTGGCCATCCATCAGGATCTCGAAGCTCATCGCTAGCAGCGACGACCCGACAAAAAGCCGATGCTTGTCGAGCAACCATAGGTCGCGCGGCCGGCTGACCGGTACCGTGGGCGGTTCGGGGATGTCGGTATCGAGTGGATCACCACCCGCCTCCTGGGCTGGTGCAGCCGGCTACTCGATCATCAAATCGATCTCGGCATGTTCCCAGCCGATCGTCTCTATGCTGAAATCGAGTTCCATGGTGTCGAACTCGCCCAGTTCGAGTGTGAGCATCTCCGCATCCCAGCCCGACAGTTCGGCAAGCCGGTTGTCGGCGAGGCGATAGGCTTTGACCTTCGCCGACGTCAGATGTCGGGCGCGCAGCACCGGCACCGTCTCCAGCCCGAGAACCTTAGCAGCCTCCCAGCGGCCATGACCGGCGATGATGGTGCCGTCCTCTTCAGCAATGATCGGATTGTTGAATCCGAACGCCTCGAGCGACTGCGCGATCAACGCGATCTGACGCTCGCTGTGTGTCCTCGCGTTCTGCGCATAGGGCTTGAGCAGCGCCGGCGAAATTTGCTCCACCGGCCCGATCGACGGGGCAGCGATCTTTCGAACGGCGGTTGGCTTTCGAGTCGTGGAACGTGGCATTGACTTCTTCCTTCATCATGACCCGAAGGTCGGTTGAAGATGAAGCCGGTCTGGTCCCAATCCTCGTCGAGACCAGCACGGCTACACCGCACTGGTTCCCTCTCGACAAGGCTTCACTCATGCCTGTCTTGCCTGGGGTGATGCAAGGGATACTTTTCCAACGTTCTTGCGGAAATTATCCCCGTGCATCCGACATGGTCAGGAACCGTGGGGTAAATTGCGCTCGAAGAAGCAAAGGTATTGCAATGCTGCATAATCTCGATCTGCACCCTAAAAAGAGTAGCATGCACGCCTCACGATCCAAGACAGTACCGTGGCTGGGTTTGTGGTCGGGACACCATGGTGCGGACCTGATCACATCAGCAGCTGATTGGTACTCGACGGGGAGTAGATTGACACTCTGCTGCCGGACCGCGTTAAGAAAGGGCAATGACGAAATCCGAAAGCCCATCGCCCGACCTCGACGACCGCTCGCTTAAGGTGAAAAATTACGCGCGCGGCGCGGCGCCCGCCTCCGGGCTCAACTTCCAGGCGACGGTAACGTCGATCGCCGCGGTGCATCTGCTAGATGGAAGCCGCATTAGCTGGCTCGATGAACTGGCCGAGGACAGGCCAAGCGCGATTCGGGCCGAAACGGGGGGCCCCGGCGACGATATTTGCGTCGAGCTTGCGAGCGCGACAATGGAAATCCAAGTTAAGCGCGGGCTTGCGGCGGATGAGAACCTGTGGAAAGCGATGCTCGATCTCGCGCAGGGATTGGCGAGCAACAAGATCGCCTTCGGCGTGCTGGCAGTCTCACCAGACAGCAGTCGGACGGTGACTCGCGACCTCGAACAGGATCTGCGCCATATAGGAAGTGGCCGCAGCGATCGCCTCCATGCGATCGGCAGGAGGTGGATAGAGCGCCTCGGCGCGCTTCACCTCGATGCCGCCACGATCTCCCGATCACTCCGCATCCAGACGATTGCTGGGAGCGATGGCAATGGTGACGCCATCCGCGCTGCTAAGACCATATTGGCAGGAGTTTGCGGCTCAGTTGCTGCGGCCGATCGCGCCTGGCAGGCGCTTCTCGATGGCGCCCACGGGCTCATCGCGCGCAAAGGGCGCTGGGACCAGTTGGCGCTCATCCGCCTGCTCTCGGCCGCTAATGTCCCGATCGGCATGTCGAATACGCCAGCACGGCTGGTCAGAAGATCGATTGACTGGGCGCTGGAATCCAATCGCACGTTTTCCGTCTTCGGCGCCGATCGACCCGTCGATCTCGACACGGGTTGGATAAAGCTCAGTGCCCGCCTGAACACCCCAGCGGAGATGCCCGCAGATCCTGCGGCGGCGATGGCGCTCTACCGGAGCCCCGAAGTGCCGGCCGGCCAACGACAGAAGGACGATCTCTTCGACGCCGAGTTTCTCGGACGGTTTAAGCGCAAGATCGTCGTTGTCGCCGGGCCGGGCCTTGGCAAGTCGACGTTGCTGCGGCGCCTCGCGCAGCGCTATGCGCGGGATGACTTTCCAGTCCTTAAGGTCCAACTGCGCAAGGTCTCCGCTAGCTTGGAAGCTGGAGAGACTCTCGAGACCGCGATCCGACGGCAGGGCCTCGACGGATCGGGCATCGAGGCCGCTGCGATTGCCAATATCGGCAGCGACGGCTGGGTACTCCTCGCCGATGGCCTCGACGAATGCGGCCGCGCGCAGGAGGATGTGGCCGAAGGGCTCCATCGGTTCAGCGTCGGCCACCCCGCCTGCCGCATCATCGTGACAACGCGACCAATCGGCTATGAGACGAAGCTGTTGGCGAACTGGCCGCATTACGAACTGACGAGGCCTGACAGCGGCGCAGCCGCGGCGCATGTCGAGATGCTGATCGGCGCGATCGCACCACCGGGTGGAACTCAGGACAAGAAGACGGCGCAAGCTGCGGCGAAGACCGAATTCGATTACCGTAAGCCAACGAGCGCGATTGCTGCTGATCCGCAGCTTCTGGGGACGGCCGCCTCGCTTCTCCTGCGTGGTGAACAACTCGGCCGATCCAGAGTCGAACTGTTCCAGCGTCTGTTTTCCTCGATCGAGTGCAGCGCCGAAAGGCAGTCGTCAGGCGGGGACGTGGATCTCGGTTTCTGCCACGCGGTTCTTGATCGGATTGGGTGGTGGCTAACGGAAAAGCCGTTGGATGCTTACCACGCCATTCTCGCCAACGTTACCGCTGACCTCGCCGCGCTGCTCGAAATGCCAACGCTGACGGTTGGCCGCCAGGTTCGCGAGGCGACCCGCTTCTGGGAAAGAATGGGCGTCATCGAGCGGATCCATCATCGCGACACGTTCCTCCTCGCCTTCGTCCACAAGAGCTTCGGGGAGTATGCTGCGGCGCGATGCCTGGCTGCGATGGGCAAGACGGTGTGCGAGCAACATATCGCGCGGATCGCAAGCCTGCCGGGATGGGCGGAGGTCCTGACCTTCGCAGCAGGTCTCGGGATCGGATCGCCGATCACCGAGGCGCTGATCGCTGCGGGCGAACTCACAAGATCTATCGCGGTTGCGAGCGACCCGGCGGTCGATCTGCCGGGCATAGACATCGAGTTGATCGCTGAACCCGCCTTCGCGGACCTCAAAGCCGGCGCCCCTCAACTCGAGGTCGGCTCAGCTCTGGTTGCACTCGCAGCGCGGCACCCCACCATCATCGGCCCCAGGTTAGGGACCTATTTCGACCATGCCGATGAGGATGTTCGACGGATTGCCTGGGCCTGCGCCGTTGCGGCGGGGCCTGAGTATCATGACCCCGATCTCGCCGCGAAGCGCGCGATCGAGATGGTCGCGCGCGAAAGCCCCGCGATGCAGACCTCACTGCTCGGCGGCTATCGACTGATGCGTACGGAGCGACTGGAGATCGCCGAAGGAATGGCCCTCACCAATCTCGAGTTGCTGAAGAAGCGCTGGGCCAGGGGGGATATAGAAGCCCATGTTGCAAGCCTGCTCAGCGAAGATAGCGCGACGAGGGTCGGCTTCTTCCAGAGGGTCGCCGCAATCGTTGAACCGCTCGCCATCAAGCCGCGCATCGCGATGAAGCCATACAATTCGCTTGGCGAAATTTTCGCGCCCGATTCCGCCTATAGCAGAGCTCAAATCGCTGCTGCCGACGGCCTGTTCGCTGCGATCGAAAGCGCCATCGGCGAAGTGGAGGTAGCGTCGGTAACGCTGGATCTGGCGCTTCATCCCGCGCTCGAATTATCCGGGCTGATCCGGATCATCCGCCTCTGGGATGCGCCCGCCGATGAAGTCTGGGCCTGGACCCAGCCGCATGAGCGGGATGCGGTCGTAGAGGGCCTTCGTATCATTATCGCCCTGTCGGGGCTCGACGCCGCCCGCCTCGCGCAGGAAGTCGCGACGATCAGGCGCAGGATCGCTGATGAGCCGCAAACTCGTTTTTTCCAAGCCCTTGAGGACGTTTACAACGTCGATATAGACGACCCCAAATGGCAGCGGCTTGCTGATGTCACGCCCGATCTCGATCTTATCGAACGCGGGCTCGCACACACGTCGACCTGGGTCGTGCAGGTTGCGACCACCGTTCTGGCGAAGGCGCGCACCCGCCGCGAAGATGTTGCCCGACTGCTTGCCGGTGCATCCGGCCTCGGCTTTGCAGCGGGCGCTTCTCTTGCCATGCAGCTAGGGGAGCCAGAGGGAAGTACGCTCATCATCGAACGCCTCGAGGGGGAACCCCGGGATGGAATCCGGCACCTCTTTGGTCCATTGGGTTCGACCGGCATTGGCTGGACGCCGCAGGTTGCCAAGGTAGCCGCCAAATATCTCCTCAGCTCGTCGCCAGCATCTGCCGCGGCTTGCGCCGGCTTCATCCTCGCGCAAATCGAAGCCGGCATGGAGCCCGATGCCGATCTGCTTCGGCGGGCATATGCGCACTGGCAAGTCCACGAACCCAGGAAAAACAAAGATGGCTCGATTCCGGCCACGCCGCGAGACAACCTGTTCAAGGCGCTGCTCGCCAGGAATGCCGTCAGCGATGAAATGTTGGTGGCGGCCACCCAGGACGATCGCCACGACATCAGATCCCAAGCAAGCGATCGGCTGATCGCGCGTGCCGGCGAAGATGCCAATGTGGTCCGGCTTATCGGTGAGCATATCAAGTCTGGCGCGATCGAACCAAATTTCACGAGGCAGTTTCTTAGGGCAAACATCCCGCTCGACCCTGTCGCCATTGATGCGATCGTCGGGCGGCTCGACGACAGTACTCCACGATGGCGGCTGGCTGCAACCGGCATACTTGGACGAGATTATTTGGAAGCTGACCGGGTCCGCAGATTTGCGGAAAAACTATCCCGGGACGAACACCCAGAGATCCGGGATGCCGTGGCGCAATGGTATCGAACGCCGGTACACTCATCAAAACAGTAATCGGTTAAATATCCGATCATGCCGATCTGGTGTCAAGTAGATCTCTCGGAGTTTTGTAGGTTTTCCTAGAAGGTATGTTGGTTTGGGGGATTGGCTCGAACAGATCGAGATCTTGGAAGTCGAATAGCGCCTTTTTCTGCTGAGGGAGGGTGATCAGCAAATGGAATGGCCCGCACTCAATGATCAATTTTCGCGAATATGCCGATGGCATTCCCGTTTCATCAGAAGGAAATTCCCGTTTTCCGATCCCGGGAAATTGTAGATTATTTCAAAATAATTCAACACCATGACCGATCCAAAAATCTTTAGGCAATGATTCTACGGCGTAGTTCCCGTTTAATCGGACTGGAAACGGGAATATTGGCTTGATAAACGGGAAATGGGTTCGGAGACGCGTTCGCGGAAGACTGCCTACACAGCCAGTCCAAAGCCGCCAGCGTAATGGGCCGGGAGGTTGGCGGAGGTTCGAATCCTCCCGCCCCCGCCCGCCGTCACGGCGCGGAGCCTCAAAACCCCGCCTAAATCTCGTGCGCCGCCCAGCGTACTGCGGTGCGGGGCCACGCCACATCGCGCGGCGCTACATTCCGCCGCGCCGGCGCAAGCATCTCGCGCAGCAACCCGGCCCAGCGCATCTCTCGTGCCGAACCGCAGGCATCGGTCGAGGCGCGGCCATTGGCCGACATCAGCGCCAGATCGGCATCACGCAAGCCCCCGAACCCCGCAGCCACCGCTGCATCATCGGCAAAATCCACCACCAGCCCAGTGGGCGCGGCGCGCGAATTGGACACCTGCTCGGGCAAGCCGTCGACCGGCGCAACCACGATCGGCCGGCCCGCCTCGCGTGCCTCATTGGCGACCATGCCAAACGCTTCCCAGCGCGAGGGCACCGCCACCACATCGCATTTGGCCAGGAAGCCCGCCACATCACTGACCTGACCATGGAAGGTGATGTCCGGCGAATCGCCCGCAATGGCGCGCAGCATCGCCTCATCGGGGCCAAAGCCGCCGATCTCCAGCACCGTGCCAGCCATCAGCCCGCGCCGGTGCGCCGAGATCAGCAGATCGAAGCCTTTTTGCTCGGAAAAGCGCCCGAACGCGCCGATGCGCAATGGGCGGTCCGAAGCAAAATCCGGCGCGGCGAGATCGGCCAAGCCCGCGTTGGTGGTATAGGGGTTGATCACGCTGATCCGCGCCGCATCGATCCCGGTCACCTCACCCAGCCAGCAGGCCTGCGCCTCGCTGACGCAGACGACCTGATCGGCCAGCCGGTACGCCAGCCGCAGCATCGTGCGGAACCGCCCCTGGCTGCCGACTTTCAGCGCCTCCCAGGCGGCGGTATAGGAATGCTCGATCCAGACAATCCTGGCGCCCGGATTGCGCAGACGCAGCGACGCGACATAGGCTAGCCGTTTCCAGCTCGGCGGGAAATGCAGCGCGATGATCTCGGCATCAAGCACCGGGGCCAGCCGCTCACCGGGGCGCATCGGCTCGACACGGGTCTCCACCTGCGCCAGCACCGCCGGCGTGTAGAAGATGTCGAGCGCCCGCGACACGCCGCCCAGCGCAAAATCATCGAGCAGGTTGACCAGCCTCGGCTTGCGCCCGTGCGGCGCGTCGCGCTTTTGCCTAGGATCAAAACGGCCGATCGCCGACATCACACCATTTCCTTGCTTGATCGTCATTGTCGGCAAGACATCTCAAGCACCGTGCCAGATTGCAAAACCCACGAGATACCGCCGATTATGCGGAGCAATCTTAAGACCCGATCGCGCGTGATTCGCAAAATGGCTAGGCAGAATGCAATTTGGTGGGCGCAGTGTTTACCATATTGCAAGCGGGTCAGGCGGGCTCAGCCACCTTTTGCGATACCGCCCCAGCCGCACCATCGCCCACCGCATCGCCCAGCGCAGCGAGGAACTGATCGGTGGCGCGGGCCCAGGAATAGCGCGCGCCGATCACCGCCGCCGCCTGCCGGTCACACCGCAGCGCCGTCGCAATCGCCCGGCCCAAGTCGTCATCGAGCGCGCCCACTGTCGCCGGCAGGGTCCCGTCCGGCCCGCGCCCCTGCGGCCCGACGATATCCAGCGGCCCCGCCACCGGCAGCGCCGCCACCGGCACACCGCAGGCCAAGGCCTCGATAATCACCAGCCCGAACGTATCGGTCCGGCTGGGGAACACAAAGCAATCGGCGCTGCGATAGGCCGCGGCCAGCGCCGCCCCCGAACGTGGACCGAGGAAATGCACCCCGGGATAGCGCACGCGCAGATCGTCCAGCGCCGGTCCCTCGCCGATAACCACTTTGCTGCCCGGCACATCGGCATCGAGAAACGCCTCCAGCCCCTTCTCCAGCGCCACCCGCCCGACATTGAGCAGGATCGGGCGCGGCAGCGCATCGATCTCGGGCAAGGTCTCGCCCACCGGAACGAACTGCGCCTGATCGATACCCCGGCTCCAGCGGCGGGTATGCGCGATGCCGCGCTCCGCCAGCTCGGTCTCAAGGCTGGCCGTGGCCACCATCACCGCGCGCGCGGGCCGGTGAAAGCGCCGCATGATCGGCCAGAAGCGCTCGGCGCTGATCCCGGTGCGCAGCGCGGCGTAATCGGGGAAGCGGGTGTGGAAGGCAGTCGTGAAGGGCACGCCCCGCGCGATGCACCATGCCCGCGCGCTCCAGCCGATCGGGCCCTCGGTGGCGATATGGACGATGTCGGGGGCGAACCCGTTCAGCATCCGCCGCGCCGAAAACTGGGGCGCTATCGCCAGCCGGATCGAGCGATAGCTCGGCATCGGCACGGTCAGGAACCGCTCGGGCGTGATCAACTCGACCGCGTAACCGCGCGATGTCAATTCGCTGACCGTGGCCGCCAGGGTGCGCACCACGCCATTGACCTGCGGCGCCCAGGCATCGGTGGCGATGGCAATCCTCAGCGCCGGCGCGGCGAAGCTGGTGAAGCGGACCGGCGCGTTCATGCCGCCGCCTCCAGCTTGCCAGCGGCTTCGGCCCGGCACTGCTCGGCCCAGTCAAGGATGGTGATCTGGCCTAGCCGGTCCTCGACCAGCGCGGTGCAGCTTTCGACCCAATCGCCGTCATTGTAATAGGTGATGTCGCCGATCTGGCGGATTTCGGCGCTGTGGATATGGCCGCAGACGATACCGTCCAGCCCGCGCTCCATCGCCTCATGCGCGACCGCCTCCTCATAGCTGGAGATATATTGCACGGCGTTCTTCACGCGCTGCTTCACATAGGCCGAGAGCGACCAATAGGGCAGCTTCAACCGCCGCCGCACCGCGTTGAACGCGATGTTGATCCGCAACATAGCGGCATAGGCATGGTCCCCGGCAAATGCCAGCCAGCGGTGGCACACCACCACCGCGTCGAACCGGTCGCCATGCGTCACCAGCAGCCGGCGGCCATCGGCGGTGGTGTGCACCGCCTCCAGCACCAGCTCGACCCCGCCAAAGCTCATGCCCGCGTAATCGCGCAACAGCTCGTCATGGTTGCCCGCCACGAACACCACCCGCGTGCCGCGATGCGCCATCTTGAGCACGCGGCGCACCACTTCATTGTGCGCATCGGGCCAGTACCAGCCCTTTTTCAGCCGCCAGCCATCGATGATGTCGCCCACCAGATAAAGCGTCTCACACTCCACACTGCGCAGGAAATCGACCAGCAGCGTGGCGTTGCAGCCGCGCGTGCCGAGGTGAACGTCGCTGATCCAGATCGTGCGGAATTTGCGCTTGGGGCGAAAACCGCGCGGATCGGGGAGGTCGAGCCACGCCGGGATTCGGCCAGCAGGAGCGGGAGCTTTCGTGTCGGTTTGCAGCATAGCGGACGCCCTGATTGCACGACCGGCCTATCGGTCATGCAAGGTGTAGCCCGGCGAGATTGCGCGGGTGTGACCGCCGCGCGACACTTCCGTGACAGCCAGCTAAGGCAGCAACGCCCCCGCCGGCAGCACGCGCACTTCGCTGCCCAGCCCCAGGGCTTCGGCGAGCAGCCGCAGGTCCTTGACCGTCCCGTCGCTGACCAGCGGGGCGATGTCGGCCCGCACCATCAGCACCAGCCCGCCGCGTTCCACCAGCAGCGCCGAACCGGCCATCGCCGCGCCGCTCAGCGCGGTGAAGCGGCGGCAAAGGCGGCTCGCCAACCCCCACACCAACGCCTCCCGCAGCCGCGCCGGCGAGGCCAGCCGCAGCAGGTCGGCCGGAATGCCGGTCCGCCCGCTATTGGCCAGCACCGCCAGCGCCAGCATCGCCCGCGCCTCATCGGTGATGCCGATCCAGCGCTTGCGCAGCGCCCAGCTGGCCGCCAGTTCAGCGCGCAGATTGGGCTCGGTCTGGATCGAGGCCAGCGCCAGCATGATCGCGGCGTGGCGCAAAGATTCGCCCGCCAGTGATGCCGCCGTGCCAAGCCCGGCCAAACTGGCCGCCGGGTTGACCTGCGCGGTCCAGGCCAGCACCCGCGCCGCATCCTCCGCCACCCCCGGATCCTGCTGCGTGGCAAAGGCAGCGATGCTGCCAAACAACGGATGCTGCGCCGCCAGCTCCGGCGTGAAGGTGCTGGCCAGCAGCCCCTCGCGCAAGCCCCAGGCAGAAAACACCAACCGTGCCGGCTTCAATTCGCGCACCAGCACGCCCAGCAATGCGGCGGCATGCGGCAAGCTGGCCAGGCGCGAGGCCGAAACCCGCATCCCCTCGGCCAGCGGGTGCAGCATCAGCGCCTTGCCCGATCCGCCCGCCAGGCCAGCGCGCTTGCCCCCTGGCACGCGCGCAGCCAGCCGCATCGCCGAGAGGCTGCGCGTCAGTTGAAACGCCTCCGCCGCCGGCATTTCAAAGCCATGCGTGTCGTCGACCGGCCAGTCGTGCCGCAACATTGCATAGCGCGCCAGCGCCCGCCATGACCCGCCGACCAGATACAGCCGCTGGCCATGCGCCCCGGCCCAGTCCGCCTTGGCCAGCATCTTCTGGATGCGGCGCGTGAATTTCGCCGGCCCCAGCGCGCGCAAACCCGGCAGCCGCAGCGTGCCCAGCGGTAGGCTGATCCCATGCGTGCAGCGATCGCGGGCGATATCGACCAGCTCCAGACTGCCGCCGCCAAGGTCACCCACAACGCCCGCCGCGCCCGGAAACGCCGCCATCACGCCCCGCGCGCTGATCACCGCCTCCTCCTCGCCGCTGAGCATGCGCGGATGCAGGCCGAGCGCTGCGACCCGCTCCAGAAACTGCGCGCCATTGCTGGCATCGCGCACCGCCGCAGTCGCCACGGTCTGTACGTCGTCGATCCCGTGTAGCCGCAGCAGCGCCGAAAATCGCCCCAGCACCGCCAGCGCCTGTCCCGTTGCCTTGCCGCCCAGCCGCCCGTTCTCGGCGACGCCCTTGCCCAGCCGCGCGGTGACCTTTTCGTTGAACAGCACATTGGGCGCACGCTCCGGCGGGCCATAGACCACCAGCCGCACCGTGTTCGAGCCGATATCGATGATCGCGCGCCGGTTCCCCGGCGCATCCGGCCTTACTGACGAATCCGGCTCACTCATGCGTGGTCGGCGCTGCCGCCGCGCCGCAGCGCCAGCTTGGGCACCTTGCGCCCCGAAGCCAGCGCCTCGCCGCGCCCCGACAGCGACGGGTTGGTCATGAAATAGCGGTGGAGATTGAACGGCGCGTCGCCGGGCTCGGTACGGGCATAGGTACCATCCGGCGCCAGCTCCCAGCTCTGTTCGGTATCGAGCAGATTGGCCAGCATCACCTGATCCAGCACCTGATCATGCACCGTGCGGTTGCGGATCGGGACCAGCACCTCAACCCGGCGATCGAGGTTGCGGCTCATCCCGTCGGCCGAGGTGATGTATACACGCGCGCGGGGATTGGGCAGCGCGGCGCCGCTGGCAAAGGCCCAGATGCGACTGTGCTCAAGGAACCGGCCCAGGATCGATTTCACGCGAATGTTGTCGGAAAGTCCGGCGATCCCCGGCCGCAGACAGCATATCCCCCGCACCACCAGCAACACCGTCACCCCGGCCCGGCTGGCGGTATAGAGCCGGTCGATCAGCGCAGGGTCGGTCAGTGAATTGAGCTTGCCCCAGATCTGAGCGGGCTTGCCAGCCCCGGCATTGGCGATCTCGCGGTCTATACATGCGTACAACCGTTCGCGCAGCGCAATCGGCGCCACCGCGATGAGCGCGGTCCGGCGCGGCTCGACATAGCCGGTGATGAAATTGAACAGCTTGCCGGCATCCCGGCTCATCGCCGGCTCTGAGGTAAAGAACGACAGATCGGTGTAAATCCGCGCCGTCACCGGGTGGTAATTGCCGGTGCCAAAGTGGCAATAGGTGCGATAGGTCTCGCCCTCGCGCCGCACCACCATGCTGATCTTGGCATGGGTTTTCCAGCCGACGAAGCCATATATCACCTGCACCCCGGCCTTTTCCAGCTGGCTGGCCCAGTGCAGGTTCTGCTCCTCGTCGAAGCGCGCCTTGAGCTCGACCACCGCGGTGACCGACTTGCCATTCTCCGCCGCCAGGATCAGCGCCGCGATCACCGCCGATTGCTTGCCGGCGCGGTAAAGAGTCTGTTTGATAGCCACCACGTCGGGATCGCGCGCCGCCTGGCGCAGGAAATCCACCACCATCTCAAAGCTCTCGTAAGGATGGTGGATCACCAGATCCTTCTCCCGGATTGCCGCGAAGCAATCGCCGTCATGCTGGAGGATGCGTTCGGGATAGCGCGGCGAATAGGGCTCGAACTTCAGGTCCGGGCGGTCCTCCTCGACGATCGCGGCCAGCCCGGCCATGCCGATCGGCCCGGTCGATTTGATGACGATGGCATGATCGAGCCGCAGCTTGTCGCGCAGCATCCGCTCCGCCGCCGGATCGAACTCACCCTGAAACTGCAGCAGGATGACCTGCCCCCGCCGCCGGCGCTGGATCGCGGTGCGGAAATAGCGGACGAGATCCTCGGCGTCCTCCTCGACCTCAAGGTCGCTGTCACGCAGCACCCGGAACACGCCGTGCCCGGTCACGCGGAAACCGGGGAACAGCGCCTGCGCATGGCGGCACAGCGTATCCTCGATGCTGATATACACCGCCGCCCCGTCCGCCAGACCGACGCCGGGCAGGCGGATAAAGCGCGGCAGAGCGGGCGGGATCAGCACCATTTCCATCACCTCCGCCCCGTCCGCCACGCGCAGCAGCGACAGCATCAACCCCATCCCCATATTGGCGATGAACGGGAACGGATGCGCCGGATCGATGGCTTGCGGCGTGATCACCGGCAGGATGCGTTCGAGGAAATAAGCGCGCAGCCAACGCGCCTGCGCCGCGTCCAGCCGATGCTCCTCGCCATGCCCGCCGACGGCGGCGTGTTTGGCGCGGCCATGATGCTCGCCCGCGATGAAGATGCCTTGCGACGCCATTTCTACGCGGATTTCGGCCCAGATTTCCTGCTGCGCCGCCTCCAGCCCGATCACTGCCTCATGCGTCTGGGCCAGTTGCTGGGTGGGATTGAGGCCGTCGATCGACACTTCCTCGATCTGGCGGCGCACCTGCCCGGCCAGCCCAGCCACCCGGACCATCAGGAATTCATCGAGATTGCTGCCCGAGATCGACAGGAACCGCAACCGCTCCAACAGCGGGTACAGAGGGTTACGCCCCTCATCCAGCACGCGGCGGTTGAACGCCAACCACGACAGCTCACGGTTGAAATAGCGGTCGGGAATGCCGGCGAGCGGAATGTCCTCGGCAACAGGCGTGGTTTTGGCCATCGGGGGTGCCTCAGCCCCTCCCGCGATAGGGCGCGACGCCCTGATCGGGCAGCCATAATGCCACCGGCGGCGCGCCCGATTGCCAGAACACATCGATCGGCATGCCGCCGCGTGGATACCAATAGCCGCCGATTCGCAACCATTTCGGAGCCATTTCGGCAAACAGTCGCAGGCCGATGCCGACCGTCACATCCTCATGAAAACCGGCATGATTACGGAACGCGCCGAGGAACAGTTTCAGCGATTTCGATTCGACGATGCTGGCCTCGGGCGCGTAATCGATCACCAGATGGGCAAAGTCGGGCTGACCGGTCACCGGGCACAGCGAGGTGAATTCCGGCGCGGCAAATCGCACCAGAAACAACGATCCGGCGCGGGGATTGGGCACATAATCCAGCGCCGCCGCCTCCGGGCTTGCCGGCAAGCTGCTCGGCTGGCCAAGGTGCAGCGTGGTGGGCGCGGGGGCGGCGCCATGCGCCAAGGCGCTGGCCTCACCGGGGATTTCAGGCGATTGGGGCGCGCCGGGCATTGCGCGCTCATGCCGCCATCCGCGCCCCAGCACAAGGCCCGCGAAGCCTTCACAAGCGTTGCACTCGCGCTTTTACCCGGCAGCGGCCGGGCGTACCGGAACAAGGCAGCGGCGGCGAGGGACAGCGACGGGTGAAGCTCGGGTCAAATGCGCGCAGGACAAGGGCTGGGTCCGGGCTGCCTGGCTGGGTAGCGCTCGGCGTGATCGCCGGGGTGGCTCTGGGCAGGCCGCATGCCGCTCAGGCCCGTCCGCCGGGCCCTTTCGCCATCATGCCCGTGCGGACCGGCAACCTTAAGCTTGCGCTGACGCAAAGCGCCGTGCCCGCGCCGGGTTTCAGCTCCGATCCCACCGCGCCCGCGCCGCGCCCGACCGCGACCAGCCCGATCGCGGTGCACGGCATGCCGCTGCGGAACGACGGTACCGAACCGCCCGGCCAACCGGTCAACGCCGCGCGACTTGCGACATCCGCTGCGGTCCCGGCGCAGGCCCTTACGTCCGCGCCCGCCGCCAAACCGGCTAAGCTGCATGCGCTGCCCCATTCCAAGGCAAATGCGACGCCGCTGCATTCAGCGCCACCAACGCCGCCGCCACGCGCCATTTCGGCGCCTGCGCTGATCCCGGCGCCCGCTGGCAAATTGAGCCCACAGGCTGCGGCAACGGCTAAACCGCCGCCCATCGCCGCCCGACCGTACCGCGCCGCGCCGAAAAATACCGCCACGGCACCTCCAACGGCGCCGCTGTCCGTTGCGGTCGAAGCTGCGCTGCTTGCTGGCGGGGGTGGGGCGCTGCTGGTGTCAGGCTGGCTGGCGGGGTGGCTGACCGGGCGCCGACGCAACGCCCGCCCCATCCCCCCAGTCCCAACCCCCCCAGTCCCAACCCCCCCA
>JANXUK010000128.1 GCA_025356275.1 Sphingomonadales bacterium
GGAAGTGGACTTGTCAGCCTCTCATTTGACCATATTACACGCTGTCCATCACCTTCCGTTCGATACCGATGGGACAGACCCCTACGCGGTTGGTGGGATTAACCGAGAGGCAGTGAAGGTGTGGGTCACGACAAGCTTGGGACGGGGGGCAGCCGCTTCCTATGCTTGGACGCCGGACGGAGGCACCAGGTACCTTGAGAAGACAGGAAGGAAGCTCGGTAAGGACCATCGGATAGCGGACGTAAGGGCGGCGGTCATAAAGCAATATCCGTCACTGTATGAGCTTCCAGAAGACAATATCGATTCAGTGGACCTCGCCTGGCATGAAGCGGAGATAATGCGTCATTCCATGCGGCTCCTCCGCAGTCAGAATATCCCGAGCCTTCCTGTCCACGATTGTCTCATCGTTCCCGTAAGTCGGGTGGAGGAAGCCAAAGCGGCTCTTACGGAGGGCTTTCAGCTCCACTTTGCGAGTGACCTTGTGAAACCGAGCTTTAAGGTATCGAAGCGACAGCTACCTAGTCGGAGCAAGGAAGAGCTGATGAAAGCAGCACTTGAGCTTTAGCGGCTCTGGGTGCCGTCGCTGCGTACGTTAGGCTTCAGTGCTCTGGTCAGCGCCATTGGATGGACGAGTAGCAAGGCTTGGGGTCACCTCTTATTTTCCCTTTGGGTTGGCCTGTAGGTACGAGAGTAAGCGTAGGGCTGTATCCTTTATTCTCTCCAGGTATTCCCAGATAGGCGAAGGTAGGGCTGGGAGGTATATCCTTCTGTATCACTACAGATAGCGTAAGTAGGCGGGGGGCCAACCAGAGCATACTAGTACAAAAACTATTGATGGTTACGAGAGGCCCAGATGGCCGCCTTATCGGCAGAAAGCCGCTCGTCACCCGCCCTTTTCGTCGTTGGGTGTGTTCCCGGTTGCCGGTGCAGCCGCTAAGTGAAAGGCAGCGGGCTTCCCATCGTGAACTTGACACAATGACGACACAACGGGCCTTGTCGTCCCCCTATCCATTAAGCTAGAAACCCAATCGAGTAACACGAGGCTCTCTCTTGGGCAGAGGTTTCAGGCGCTCGAAAGTGGCTGTGATGTTTCAGCGAACGTGTTGACATCGCAGGGGTCGCAAGTTCAATCCTTGCCACGCCCACCAGTTTCCAGCCTCGGAAATCATTGGTAACGCAGAGTTATCTTGCGTTCCAGGGTCGTTCTGACCTGTCCCAAGTTCGTCTCGTGTCGCTCTCTGACACAATCTGACACAAGGGACGATGCAAGATGGCGACCATTACGAAGCGGGGGACCGGCTGGTTCGCCCAGGTGCGACGGAAGGGCTACCCGGCGCAGCACAAGACGTTTCGTCTCAAGGCCGACGCACACGTCTGGGCTAGGAGGCAGGAAGGCGTCATTGACTCCAGTCCGCCCTCAATGCCTGGAGCCTTGAGCCTCAAAGGTACAACGCTTCGCTCCATCCTTGATCGCTACATAGCCGAGGTCACGCCCACCAAACGCAGCGCCCGCTGTGAGAAGCTCCGCCTTGAGAAGCTCCAGCGCGATCCAGTTTGTGATTTGGACCTTGCTACGCTCCAGCCGCCCGCCATCGCGTCTTATCGTGACCGCCGTTTGGTGACCGTGAAGCCGGGAACCGTCCGCCGAGAGCTGTCACTTCTCCATCACGCGCTCGACATCGCTCGCCGGGAATGGGGCTACCCCCTCGCCGTCAATCCTGTGTCACTTGTCACGACACCAATTCTCAACAACGCCCGGGATAGGCGCTTGAGGCGCGGGGAACTGGAGAGGCTTGAGGCAGCTTCAATGACCTGTAGGAACGCCCTCCTCCTCCCCATTATCTTATTTGCCATTGAGACGGGCCTACGGCGGGCCGAGATAGTGAACCTCGAATGGCGGCATATCGACCTGGACGGCCGAACCGCTCACGTCCCTTGGTCCAAGACGGGCATCCGCGACAAGATCGCGGCCTCGAAGGCCAAGGGCATGTTCATGGGCGGACCGGTGCCGCTCGGATATAATGTCGTCGATCG
>JANXUK010000035.1 GCA_025356275.1 Sphingomonadales bacterium
CCCAAACCTGGCTTCAGCCCCGCGCCTTGAACCTACCGGCGTCAGCCGGTTAGTCATTCAGTAAACGGGATGCTCGGAAGCCGCCTATATCCCGATCATCAGGATGACATCTGGAATAATATATACCGGGGGTTAGTTGCGTCGACGTTCATGGCTCGCTTGTTCGGCGATGCGGCATTATACAAAAGGCAATGTTACACTTGACATACCACATCCATGATGTAGGGTGGTGGCCATAGGGAGATAGCCCGTGGCCAAGTCCGTTTTCGACGCTCCGCAGTTCAAGACCGAAGAGGGCGCATTCGCTTACGTCGAAGCGCATCTGTGGTCGAACGGCCCGGTCTGCCCGCACTGTGGCAACTGCGATCAAGCGCGCATCCGTAAGATGCAGGGCAAGACCACGCGCCTCGGCCTCTACAAGTGCAACGAGTGCCGCAAGCCCTTCACCGTCCGCATGGGTACGATCTTTGAGTCCTCCCATCTGGCGCTGCACCTGTGGCTCCAGGTCATCCACCTGATGTGCGCCAGCAAAAAGGGCATTAGCACCCGCCAGATTCAGCGCATGCTCGATTGCAGCATGAAGACCGCTTGGTTCCTGACGCATCGTATTCGTGAAGCGATGGCATCCGGCGATCTGGGCGCATTCGGCCAAGGCGGTGGCATCGTGGAAGCCGACGAAACCTTCATTGGCCGGATCAAGGGCGCTCCCAAGCGCCGCGCCTTCCACCACAAGATGAAGGTTCTCGGCCTTGTTGACCGCAACACTGGCACGGTCCGCACGATGGTTGTGGAAGATGTGACGGCCGCGACCATCATGCCGATCGTGAAGGCGAACGTGGCGCGCGAAGCGATCCTAATGACCGACGAAAGCACTGTTTACAAATCGGCCGATAAGCACTTTGCGGGTCATGGCACCACGAAACATGGCGCTGGCGAATACGTCGATTCCGAAATCCCCGCGATCCACAGCAACACGATCGAAGGCTATTTCAGCATCTTCAAGCGCGGGATGCGCGGCATCTACCAGCATTGTGGCGAACAGCATCTGCACCGCTATCTGGCCGAATTTGATTTCCGCTACAGCAACCGCGAAGCCACCGGCTTCAATGACGCCGATCGCGCCCGTCAGGCGCTGCGCGGCGTGATCGGCAAGCGGCTGACCTATAAGTCAGCTAACGGCCAACAAAGTGTTTGCGCCTAAGCCAGAGGGACGGAACAGAAGCCGATGGCGCACCAAGCCGCACCGCAGCAAAGGCCGGGAAAAGATCGCTTTACCGCTCGAATCGGTGCGCGTAGAATCCGCGCCGGAGACGCGTGAGATGACGAAGCCCATTCGGCTGACGATCAAAGGTGCCGGCGAGGCTGGCGATAACGCGCCGACCGTTGACGATCTGCTGGGGCAGGTTGCCGACTTCGTTGACATCCTCAAAGGCGTCGAAAAAGCGCTCGGTGACGATCAAGGCAACCAAATCGTTTGGCGGGTAACTGACGCCGAGCGGCAGAACCCGATCAGCTTCGAATTGACGCCGACGCCGATCAATCCGGCGGTGTTCATCGGAGACCGAGCCACCAATATAGAGCGGATCGCGCGGGCCGGTTTGGTTGCCCTTCGGAACGGTGAAACCCGTCCGGCCTTTTTCACTGATGACACGCTCGCCAAAGCGAAGCGGATGCACGCGCGCGTAAAGAACGGATTGGCGGACACGGTCATCGTGGCACCTGACGTTGATGTCGAACCGGTTGTTATTGACGCCGTCGTAGCTGGCACCGTCGAACGCGCGTTCGAGGAATTGAAGGTTGTCCAGCCCGTTCCCTATCGGGAATTGGGGAGCGTCGAAGGCTTCGTGTCGAAGGCCGAACTAGATGGCTTCGGGCGCGCAGTGTTGCGTTTTTGGGCGCGGACCAACGGGGCCGAGATCAAGGCGATCGCTACCGGCGAAGCATTCAAGCAACTTGAGGATTTGCGTCTCTCTGAGGTTTGGCACGGAGTCCGTGTGCGAGTTTATGGAACGATCAACTACAAGGCCCTTGGCGTGATTGACGGCCTCATGGCGACCGGTATTGAGGTGCTTGATCGCACTCGGTTGCCGGGGATTGACGACATCATTGATCCCACCTTCACGGGCGGTTTGACGGCCGAAGAATTTTTGGCAGAACAGCGACGTGATTAGGCCCCCGCCCCGGATATATTGGGATGCTTGCGCTTGGATTTCCTACATCAATAAGGAAATGCCAGGCCCAGGAAAGACGTTCACCGACCCCAGATTTGATATGTGCCGGGAAACGCTCAAAGCGGTGGTCGATGAAAAAATGGAGATAGTAACGTCGGCATTCACGTTGGCCGAAGTCTGCAAGCGCAAACCTGATCCATCGGCCCCTGCAATAAACCTGCCCGCATTCTTCGACCAGCCATACATCCTCCTCGTTCCAGTCGATAAGGTGATCGGAACGCGGGCGCAAAACCTTCAGTTGGCTGGTCTTTCCGGGATAAAGCCACCCGATGCCGTCCATCTAGCATCGGCACTCGTTCACAATATTCCGGTCTTGCACACTTTCGACGGGCGTCTCTTGGATTTGGATATGAGGCTCACGTTAGACGACGGCAATCAGCTCAAAATCTGCAAGCCGACCCTAGAGAAACCGACGCCCCCATTGTTGGAAGCGATGCGAAATGGCCAATCCGAAAACCCGCCCCCTGACTGACGCTGAGCGCCATGAGCGATTCAAGCGCATGGCCGAAGACGTCGGCGCAGACGAAGCGCCAGAGGCGTTTGATCGGGCGTTCGCTCGCGTCGTCACGCCGCCCAAGCCGAAGGACTGACCGACTTCGCCGCAGACGGCTTCACTACCGCATTTTGCGGTTGGCATGGCAAGTGTAACATCGCCATACAAAAAGCGCCTTTGCGCGTCAAAAAGCTTCGAGAAGTCCTACCGCAAAATGATCTTTTGACATCGCCACCCTGCCCGAAACGCATTTGCAAACATCGCGCTTCTCCAATCAAACCTTCGCCACCGGCGCGCCCTCGCCCAGATCCTCGAACCAGGCCTCCACCGGGCCGCTCAGCTTGATGGTCAGCGGCTGGCCCTTGCGGTCCATTGCACGGCCGGCCTGCACCCGGATCCAGCCTTCGGAGATCGAATATTCCTCGACATTGGTGCGCACCGTGCCCTTGAAGCGGATGCCGATACCGCGCCCCAGCACGTCAGCATCGAAATGCGGGCTGCGCGGGTTGATTGCCAGATGATCAGGCGGCGTGTCGGCGGCGGCCACAGGAGCGGTTTCGGGCGGAGTGTCTGGCTGATCGGTCATCGGCGGCGATTGCCCCGCGATCCGCCCCCTGTCAACGCCCGCTCCGACGTTCGCTGTTGTCAACGCCCATCGCACCCTCTAAGGGCGCCTGCCTGCGCACAGCGCGCGGGCGCGTAGCTCAGTGGTAGAGCACACCCTTCACACGGGTGGGGTCGCAGGTTCAATCCCTGCCGCGCCCACCATGTTTTTCAAGGACTTAGCAGCCTTGCAGAGCATGACCCCCATTCCCGCCCCACGATATCCCCACTGGCGAGTCGATTAAACCCCACCGGGGAACCGGATGGGAGAGGATCGCCTTGGCCTTCTTTCCGGGCAAGCCCTGCCCGCGAACCCATGAAGTCGAGAGGTTCAGTTTCCGGGCAATGTCTTTGTCGTTGTAAAAATCAGGTTCGATTTGCATTGGCGTTCATCCCTTTTGGACGAGCGAAAGCCCCGTGCGGGGCGGGTGCCTCGAACGGAGCGTCGGCTCTGATCTAGTAAGTATGGAAGGGGAAAACTCCCCACTCCATACTATAGTAGTAACCTATTTGTCACGTTTTGCCAAGCAAAAACGGTCAAATCGGGCAAATTGGCACGGAACTTGCCAAAAAGCGGGCGGCGCGATCCATTGACTCTGCTTGACTTTGGCTAGACCGCTACCTTGTCCTGCCTGCCATTAGGCGAATGCCGCAGCGGCTTCCTTGTCCCCGCGATCTACCGCGTAATGCTTGGCCAGCATCGCCGTGCCACTATGGCCTAGCCGCCCTGCGATGGTGCGAGGATCAATACCCTTGCTCATCAGGATGGTGGCATGGCTACGCCGCAAATCGTGAAGCCGCACGTCATTTAGGCCGGTTGCCTTCCACAGCGCCGTTAGGGACCGCTTGAGCGTGGTCATGGACAAGGGGAACAGCCGGTTGGCAGCGTCGGTGACAGCTATGACAATGCCTTGGCCGAGACCATCAACGGCCTCTACAAAGCCGAAGTCATCTGGCGGCAAAGGTCATGGAAAGGCGCGTCAGCGGTGGAAATGGCCACCCTGCGCTGGGTCGACTGGTTCAACAGCCACCGCCTGTTCGGCCCTATCGGATACATCCCACCCGCCGAGGCCGAAGCCAATTACTATCCAGCCCATGAGAGCCTCGATATGGTTGCATGACCCAAATCAAACAGCCTCCAAAAACCCGGGGCGCTTCACTCACATTCAGTGTGTATCCTGTGGGAGGTCGGGAAGGGGAGCGGGATGGCACAGGCTTCATCGACGTGAGGCGGTCAATCAAACAAACTCCACCGATTGACACGCCCGGCCTGCTCGCCCAATCCGGCGGCGCGATGCACCGGCCTCCGCTCCCCACCACCAGCGCCGTGCTGGAGCTTGACCAGCCGCTCCCGCTCGACGGCGGGCAGAGCCTGTCCGCAGTGCGCATCTCTTACGAAACCTATGGTCATCTGGCGGCGGATCGGGGCAATGCGATCTTCATCGCCCATGCCACCACCGGCGATCAGCATGTCGCCAGCAAGCATCCGATCACCGGCAAGCCCGGCTGGTGGGATCGTATGGTCGGCCCTGGCCTGCCGATCGACACCGACCATTTTTACGTGATCTGCGCCAATGTGCTGGGAAGCTGTATGGGCACCACCGGCCCGGCCAGCCTCGCGGCGGACGGCGCGCCCTATGCGATGCGCTTTCCGGTGATCACCATCCGCGACATGGTGCGCGCGCATGTCGCGCTGCTCGATGCCTTGGGCATTGCGCGGCTGCATGCGGTGGTTGGCGGTTCGATGGGTGGGATGCAGGCGCTGAGCATGGCAGTGCACTGGCCGGGACGGGCGGCACGCGTGCTGGCGCTGGCCTCCACCGCTGCGATGCCGGCGCAGAACATTGCGTTTCAGGAGGTGGGCCGGCAGGCGATCATGGCCGATCCGGCATGGGCTGGCGGCGCCTATTATGGCACTGGCGCGGCGCCCGATGCCGGCCTCGCGGTGGCGCGGATGGCGGCGCATGTCACCTATCTGTCAGAGGCGACGCTGGGCGAGAAATTCGGGCGGCGGTTGCAGGATCGCGCGGCGAAAAGCTTTGGTTTCGATGCCGATTTTCAGGTCGAGAGCTATCTGCGCTATCAGGGCGCGGCGTTTACCGAGCGGTTCGACGCCAATTCGTACCTCTATGTCACCCGCGCGATGAGCTATTTCGACCTCGCGGAGGAGCATGATGGCCAGCTTGCCACCGCCTTTGCGGGGGTGACCGCGCGGTTCTGTCTGGTCAGTTTCGATACGGACTGGCTGTATCCCACCGCCGAATCGCGCAAGATCGTCCATGCGCTGAGCGCGGCGGGCGCGGCGGTCAGCTTTGTCGAATTGTCCGCGCCCTATGGCCATGACAGCTTCCTGCTGGATGTGCCGGCGCTGGACCGGGTGGTGGCGGGATTTCTGGGGACCGGGCAGTGATCACGCAGGATGACGACGCCCTTGATGACGGCGCTCTTGATGACGACCGGGCCCGCCTTGACGTGGCGCGCATCCACGGCTGGCTGGCCTCCAGCTATTGGTCGCCGGGGATCGCGCGCGATGTGGTGGAACGGGCGATCGCGGGATCGCATTGCCTTGGCGCCTATCGCGATGGTGCGCAGATCGGCTTTGCGCGGGCGATCACCGACCACGCCACATTCGCCTGGATCGCCGATGTCTGGATTGATGAGGCGGCGCGGGGCCAAGGTCTGGGGCAACGGATGGTGGGATGGTTCGTCGATCATCCGGCTTTTTCGGGAATTCGCCGTTTCGCGCTGGTGACGGCGGACGCGCATGGCGTCTATGCCAAACAGGGCTTCGCGCCGCTGATGCGCCCCGGTCGCTATATGGAGCGCCTGTCGCCGCAGGGCGCCGCGCTGCTTGAGGCGGCGTCCTGATGCTGCGCCCCGACCTTGCGCTGATCGCGGGCCATGTCGCACCGGGCAGCCGCGTGCTCGATGTCGGCTGCGGCGACGGCGCGCTGATGGCGGTGCTTCAGGAGGAGCGCGGCTGCGATGCGCGCGGGATGGAGCTTGATCCGCATGATGTGGCGGGCTGTGTCGGGCGCGGGCTGTCGGTGATTCAGGGCGATGCCGATACTGATCTGGCGTTCTATCCCGATGCCAGCTTCGATTACGCGATCCTCTCCCAGACGCTCCAGACCACGCGGCGGCCCGATCTGGTGGTCGAGGCGCTGTTGCGGATCGGGGGCCACGCCTTTGTCAGCTTCCCCAACTTTGCGCATTGGCGCGTGCGGGCGTCGCTGATGTGGAACGGGCGGATGCCGGTGACGCGGCTGCTGCCGGTGGCCTGGTATGAGACGCCCAATATCCACCATGCCTCGATCGCCGATTTCCGCGCCCTGGTGGCGGCGCGGGGCATTGTGGTGGAAGAATGCTGGTTCCTCTCGGGCGACCGCCAAACCAGCTCGGCCGCCGCCAATTTCCGTGCCGAACATGCGGTGTTTTTGCTGCGGCGGTGAGGTCCAACCGATAGAGGGTCACGGATTTCATAGATCGCCATCATTAGGCCGAAATCATTGCCTTGATAGGCGATGCATCCGCCGCTTGGGGAATTTCACGAATACCATAACTGGGAGATGTAAAACGCTATAGCTGGCAGCAGATACTGAATGAAATTTATCAACGCCGCCTATTCGTTAATGGACTTCACAATTACCACCGCAGCCGTTATTATTGTAGTCCCGTATTCTTTGTCCATTCATTTGATCTTGTATGCCAGCCTGCGACGACGATGAATTTGATCCACCATCCTTCATTGATGATGTGATAATGGATGTAACCATTGCCTCACCTTCACCGGGCTTTCTTAAAGTTCGGCATCCGAGCACCGAATCCCAAAACTGGATACAGTTGAAATTACCTCTGGTATATTGCGCCACCACCCAGCCTTTTGCTCCACCGTTGTATGTATACTCGGCGCGCAAGATGAAATGGCCTGATGACACCGAACCCGAGTAAACACGGACATTTCCGACGCTGCCTTCGTCCAGATGGTTGCCAAACATACCGCCGTTAGCCCCAGCCCAACCGAGCGCATCGGTCCGCACGTAATCTGCCATTTGGCGGGCATAAACGGGGCTTGCCCTTGGCAATGCGGCGATCTTGGCTTCGGCGGCGGCGCGCTCGGCGGCGGCAGCTTGCGCGCGGGCTGCTTCTGCCTGCGCCAGCTGCTGCTTGTGCTCTATGTCCGCCGCCGCCATTTGTGGTGTCACTCCATTCGGAAAAGGCAAATCCCGGGCGGTGAATTCAAACCATGGCGCCCCCGTCGGCAAAGCTTGATTGAGCGACAGCGACAAAGCGATGTCACCATCGCGATTAGCAGACAGGGTTATCGTGCCTTGCCATGGCGATGCGGAACTAAGTCGCCGCTGGCATTGCGGCCCCTGGTTATTGGCATAACGAAAATTCGCCAGTCGAAATCGCTTCGGCGTGTCAGTGATGACCTGCGGCAAGCCAACAATATCGGCGAGGCAAGCCATGCTTGCACGTTGCGCAAACTCTAAAGCCGGACGCCCTTGATCGCTAACGATACGAACAAAGAACGTTGCTGTCCCTTGCGGGCCACGATTGAGAACATTGTACCGATCGGTAATGATTTCCTGGGGCCTGGCAGCGTTGATCTTCCAGATCGGCGCATAACCTTGAGGGTATCTACCGGGCAAGTCGATAAAAAGGCCGCCGCTGACAATTTCATATCGGTTTAAACCCCGCGCCGGGGCTTGTGGCGGGGGTAATGGAGAATAATTGTCATTCGGGCTATCATCGCTATTGGCACGATCGCCCTGCTGAGAATTTTGTGCCTCGGAACCTGTTTGGTCTCTGCCCTCCTGTTGAGCGGCCTCGCAAAGTGCCTTGGCACGTGAATCAAACATGCCGACCAGCGAACATGCGCTGTTAGCCTGCGCACTGTTTGGGAAAAACAGAACCGCCAAAACCAGCGCTATCGCGTCAGTCTGAAGAGCCCGTCGAAAGTTCAGCATTTTACCCCCCAAGCATCAAAAGCAGAATCAAGCGTGCCCCAAGGGAGGGTAACACGGGTGAACAAGATTTCACCCCCGATAATGACAAAGGGGCTGTGGTGGGAGGTGGCGGACGAAATGATAACATCGGCTGGACGTTGAACACGAAGTCGGCGCCAGGGAGGCAGGGGTTTGTTCGGCGGCAGCCCGCAAAAGCCCCGATAGCTTGGTTTCGGCTCATCTTGCCGCAAAATGGCCCGGCGTTAGCTTGTCTTTCAGCCCTCGCGCCCTACATTGCGGCGGAAAGGATGCTCTGCGCCCATGAATGACGACCAGCCGAACGGCAATCCCTGGACCAAGAACCTGCTGATCTGGGGCGGGGTGATCGTCGCCCTGTTCTTCGCGATGTCGCTGTTCACTGCGCGCGGCGATGCCGGCGCGGCGCAGATCCCCTATTCCGAATTTCGTGCCAAGGTCGCCGATGGCAGCGTCGCCGATGTTGCCGTGGGTGAGAGCCGGATCACTGGCCACCTGAAAAACAACGAGTCTTTCACCACCATTCCGATCCCCAACGACATGTCGCTGCCCGCGCTATTGCAGGGTGCCGGCGTAAAATATGCCGGGCGCGCACCCGAAGAGCCCAATGTGCTGATGTATATCCTGATCAACGCGCTGCCGATCCTGCTGATCGTCGGGGTGGCGTTCTTTGCGCTGCGTCAGGTGCAGAAGGGCGGCGGATCGGGCGCGATGGGCTTTGGCAAATCCAAGGCCAAGCTGCTGACCGAGCGGCAGGGGCGCGTCACCTTCGAGGATGTGGCCGGTATCGACGAGGCGCGCGAGGAGCTGGAGGAAATCGTCGAATTCCTGCGCGATCCGGGCCGCTTCTCCAAGCTGGGCGGGCAGATTCCCAAGGGCGCGCTGCTGGTCGGGTCGCCCGGCACCGGCAAGACCTTGCTGGCCCGCGCCATTGCCGGCGAGGCGGGCGTGCCGTTCTTCACCATCTCGGGCTCCGATTTCGTCGAGATGTTCGTCGGCGTCGGCGCCAGCCGCGTGCGCGACATGTTCGAGCAGGCCAAGAAGAACGCGCCCTGCATCGTGTTTATCGACGAGATCGACGCGGTCGGGCGCCACCGCGGCCACGGCCTCGGCAATTCCAACGATGAGCGTGAGCAAACGCTGAACCAGCTGCTGGTCGAAATGGACGGGTTTGAGGCCAATGAGGGCATCATCATCATCGCGGCCACCAACCGCCCCGATGTGCTGGACCCCGCGCTGCTGCGTCCGGGCCGGTTCGACCGGCGGATCACCGTGCCGCTGCCCGATATCGAGGGGCGCGTTCGCATCCTTGAGGTGCATATGAAAAAGGTGCCGCTGGCCCCCGATGTCGACGCGCGCACCATCGCGCGCGGCACGCCGGGCATGTCGGGCGCCGATCTGGCCAATCTAGTCAATGAGGCAGCACTGCTCGCGGCGCGGCTGAAGAAGCGGCTGGTCGCCATGGCGCAGTTCGAGCATGCGAAGGACCGCATCATCATGGGCACCGAATGGCGCAGCCTGGTGATGACCGAGGATGAGAAGAAGATGACCGCCTATCACGAGGCGGGGCATGCTTTGGTCAGCATCTTTGAGCCGGCCTGCGACCCGATCCACAAGGCGACGATCATCCCGCGCGGCGGCGCGCTGGGCATGGTGGTCTCGATGCCGGAGCGGGACAATTATTCGTTCCACCGCGACAAGATGCATGGCCGGCTGGCGATGGCCATGGGCGGGCGCGTGGCCGAAGAAGTGATCTTCGGCCATGACAAGGTCTCGTCGGGCGCCAGCGGCGATATCCAATCCGCGACCAAGCTCGCCCGCGCGATGGTGATGCAATGGGGCATGTCCGAGAAGCTCGGTCCCTTACAGTATGAGGACCAGCAGGAGGGTTACCTCGGCATGGCCGCTTCGCAGCGCCTGTCGATGTCCGACGATACCGCGCGGCTGATCGATAGCGAAGTGCGCGCGCTGGTCGATGGCGGGCATGCCCGCGCGACCGAGGTAATCACAGTCAATGTCGACAAACTGCACCTGATCGCCAAAGCCTTGCTGGAATTCGAGACCATCACCGGCGAGGAGATCAGGGACCTGATCGACAAGGGCCAGATCGATCGGCCCGATGCTCCGGTTGGCCCGCTGCGCCCGGCGGCGATCAGCGGATCGGCGGTGCCGAAATCGGGCAAGCGCTTCACCGGGGGCGGGGGCCAAGCTGCTCCGGCAGGGGCGTGACAGAGCCGGGCCGGGCTAGAGTGATTTCGAGCCAGATGGAATCATCTGGCGACTCGGAAATCACGGAAAACAAAAGACTCCTTAGAGTCTGTCCGGCTCAACTTGAACCGGACAGACTCTAAGGCGTGATTGCCCCCCCGGTTGCGCCTATGCCGCGATTGAGATTGCCAGAACGGCGATCGTCCATACGGTGAGCACGAAAAGCGCCGCCCCTGACAGCAGCACGGTGCGCCACGCCACCTGCCGCTTGCGCAGGCCGTAGGTGCCGCGCAGGTGGCGGTGCATGTGGAACGGGGCCAGGCAGGCCAGCGGAAACATCAGCCAGCCCCGATTGTAATTTCCGGCAAGGCTGATCGCGGCAATCAGGAGCAGCATGAAGCTCAGCGAGTAGGTCACGAACACGGTGTGGTCATACAGGCCAAAGCGCCGGTTGAACGGGAATAGCATCCACACGAACGGCACGCTGAGCGGGATCAGCAGCCAGCTGTATTTGTGCGCGCTGCCCTCCATCCGGATCGCCAGCAGTTCGGGATCAGCAAAGGCGCGGCGCAGCGCCGCACCGATCCGGCCAACTGTCTTCTGGCCATTGGGCGAGGCGGAGATGTTCATCCTGGGTTGAAACCTCGCGATCTGCGCCAGCGCGATTTTGTCACCGGCGATCTCCTCGTCGATGTCGGTAACGCTTTGCCGCTTTGCCGCTTGGCCAGCGCGGCGGCGCGGCTGCCGGAAAGCGTGGTGATCCGGGTGTCGAGCGCGGTGGCGGCGCCAGCCACGCCATGCACACCGCGCGTCTGCGCCGCATCGACCGTCAGCCGCGGGACCGGCATGCTGAACAACGCAAAGGTGATGAACACCATGAACAGGAACAATGCGATCGGCGAGACGTAAGAGGCGCGGCGCCCGTCGATATATTCGCGGGTTTAACCGCCCGGGGTGCCACGCCAGCAATGGCAGGGTACGCCAGATCTTTCCCTCGAAATGGAGCATACCATGCGCGAGTTCGTGAAACAGCGCGGCCAGCGTCTTGTGCCCATGCCCCGCCCGCCCGCAGCGGAGGCAATGGCTGCCATGCAGCGGGGCGCGGCAATTGAGGCATTGGGCATGCGCGGCAACATGCGCCGCCCCGTCCCCGCCCCCGTCGCCAAAATGGCCGCCGGCTGCGGGTTCCATCGCATGGGTCAGCAGCGCGCCCTGCGCCGCCTCGCCCAGTGCCCCGCCGATGGCTCCGATAGTCTCGTTCGTGCTGCCCTCCGCCGCCAAACATACCGCACTGCTCATAAAAGCCCATGCCCCGTCATGCGCCCCCTCATGCGCGAGATGGGCAGGCCGATCCCGCCATTGAACATTGCCCTTCGCGCCGCAATTTGGCTATGATGGCGGCGCCTCACGCGCATTCGCAACCGCGCGGCCGGCAACTACCCAAAGGATCGACGCACCCATGCCCAAAGCGAATTTCCCGGCGGCTTTTCCCGTGACAAGGCGCAATGTCCTGGCCGCCGGCGCGGTGTCGGCTACTGCGGCGTCGGTTGGCGGGGCAAGCGTTGCGCGCGCGCAGGCCGGGCCCGCGACCCCGCCCCCCGAAACCCTGGCGGTGGCGATGACCATCAATGGCGAGCGGCGCAGTATGGAGATCGATACGCGCACCACCCTGCTCGATGCGCTGCGCGAGCATCTGCATCTGACCGGCACCAAGAAGGGTTGCGATCACGGGCAATGCGGCGCCTGCACGGTGATGGTCGGCGGGCGGCGGATCAATTCCTGTATGACACTGGCGGTGATGCACGAGGATGACAGCATCATCACCATCGAGGGTCTGGGCACGCCCGAGCAACCCCACCCGCTGCAAGCCGCTTTCGTCAAGCATGACGGGTTCCAATGCGGCTATTGCACCCCCGGCCAGATCTGCTCGGCGGTGGCGATGCTGGCCGAGATCAAGGCCGGGGTGCCCAGCCATGTGACCGATGATCTGCTAGTCACACCCCGCGCCAGCGAGACCGAATTGCGCGAGCGGATGAGCGGCAATATCTGCCGCTGCGCCGCCTATCCGAACATCATTGCGGCGATTGCCCAGGTGGCCGGGGCGTCAGCATGAGGGCCTTCACCTATCAGCGCGTCGCTACCCCGGCCGAGGCGGTGGCCGCGCTGGCGGCGCATCCGGGGGCCCGGCTGATCGCGGGGGGCACCAACCTGCTCGATCACATGAAGCTGCAGATCGCCACCCCACCGCATCTGATCGACATCAACCGCATCGGCCTTGATCAGATCGAGACGATCCCCGGCGGCGGCATGCGGATCGGCGCGCTGGTGCGCAACACCGATCTGGCGGCGCACCCGCAAATCCGGCGCGATTATGCGGTGCTGAGCCGCGCGATCGTCGCCGGTGCCTCGGGGCAATTGCGCAATATGGCGACCACCGGCGGCAATCTGTTGCAACGCACGCGCTGCCCCTATTTCTATGACACCAACCTGCCGTGCAACAAGCGTGATCCGGGCTCGGGCTGTTCGGCGCAAGGGGGGTATAACCGCGACCATGCGGTGCTGGGGGTCAGCAGCGCGTGCATCTGCGCCTTCCCCAGCGATATGTCGGTGGCTTTGCGGGTGCTGGACGCGGTGGTCGAGGTCATGGGCCCCGATGAAACCAGCCGCGCCATCGCTATCGCCGATTTCCATCGGGTGCCGGGCGAGACCTTGCCGGTGCAAGAATTTGCCCTGGCCCCTGGGGAGATGATCACGGCAGTCACCCTGCCCCCGGCGCCGGGCGGCTGGCATGTCTATCGCAAGGTCCGCAACCGCGCGTCCTATGCCTTTGCGCTGGTCTCGGTCGCGGCAATTATCGAGGGAACCGGCGGCGCAGAAAAGGGCGGGCGCATCGCGCTGGGCGGAATCGGGACCAAGCCGTGGCGCAGCTCCGCCGGCGACGCCGCGATCCCGCACGGCGCCCAGGCCGTGGCAGACGCGCTGTTCGCCGGGGCCAGCCCGACCGATCAGAACCGTTACAAGCTGCTGCTCGCCACCCGCACCATCGCGGCGGTGCTGGCAGCGGCGAAGGGATAGGCCGATGAAATTCGAAACCGCCGCCGGGGACAACCCGATCGACCGGGGCAAGGTGGTCGGCCGCGCCACGCCGCGCATCGACGGCCCGCTGAAGGTGGCGGGCCACGCCACCTATGCCGCCGAATGGCACGATCAGAGCAATCTGGCGCATGGCTATATTGTCGCCTCGGCCATCGCCAAGGGACGCGTCAATTCGCTGCGGCTGGAGGAGGCGAAATGGGCGCCCGGCGTCATCACCATCATCACCGCGCAGAACGCCGGCACACTGGGTCAGGCAGGCCCCAACGCCGCGAAGCTGCTGGGCGGGCCCGAGGTCCAGCATTACCATCAGGCGCTCGCGCTGGTAGTGGCCGACAGCTATGAGGCGGCGCGCGCCGCCGCCGCGCTGATCAAGCCCGATTACACCCGTGCCGATGGCAGCTACACGCTGGCCGCCGTAACCGGGGCGTCAAAGTCGGACGGCATCCTGGGCCAGCCGGGCGACACCGCGCTGGGCGATTTTGCCGGCGGCTTTGCCGGCGCGCCGGTCCAGATCGACGCGACCTATACGACCCCCGACCTCGCGCATGCGATGATGGAGCCCTATGCCACCATTGCCAGCTGGGACGGGGACCGGCTGACGCTGCACACATCGCATCAGGTGGTGGACTGGGCACGCCGCGATCTGGCCAAGACGCTGGGCATGCCCAAGGACCATATCCGCATCGTCACCCCCTATATCGGCGGCGGCTTCGGCGGAAAGCTGTGGGTGCGCGCCGATGCCGTGCTGGCCGCGCTGGGCGCCAAAGCGATTGGCCGCCCGGTCAAGGTGGTGATGCCGCGTCCGCTGATGTTCAACAATTCGGTCCATCGCCCCGCCACGATTCAGCGGATGCGGCTGGGCGCAGGCCATGATGGCGCGCTGATCGCGATCGGGCATGAGGGCTGGTCGGGCAATCTGCCCGGTGGCGACAGCGAGGGCGCAGTGCAGTTTTCGCGCGGGCTGTATGCGGCGCCCAACCGGATGACCCGCAACCGGCTGAGCCAGCTCGATTTGCCCGAGGGTAATGCCATGCGCGCGCCCGGCGAAGCGGTGGGCTCGATCGCGGTCGAGGTGGCGATGGACGAGATGGCCGAAAAGCTGGGGATGGACCCGGTGGCCTTCCGCATCCGCAATGACACCCAGGTCGACCCCGAACACAAGGAGAAGAAATTCTCGCAGCGCCAACTGGTCGAATGCCTGCAAACCGGCGCGCGCAAATTCGGCTGGGACCGGCGCAATGCCAGGCCGGCCAGCCGCCGCGAGGGTGACTGGTTGATCGGGATGGGCGTGGCGGCGGCGATGCGCGGCAGCCCGGTGCTGCGGTCGGGGGCGCGGGTGCGGCTGGTTGCGGGCGGACGCGTTATCGTCGAGACCGACATGACCGACATCGGCACCGGCAGCTATACGATCATCGGTCAGACCGCCGCCGAGATGTTGGGCGTACCGCTCAATTGGGTGACCGTGCGGCTGGGCGATTCGAACTTCCCGGTCTCGTCGGGCTCGGGCGGGCAATTCGGCGCCAACAGTGCGACCTCGGGGGTCTATGCCGCCTGCGTCAAATTGCGCGAGGCAGTGGCGGCGCGGCTGGGCATCGATCCGGCCAAGATCAAATTCGCCGGCACCAAAATCACCGGCAGCGGCAAGAACGTCACGCTGGCTTCGGCGGCGGAGGCGGGTGAATTGACCGGCGAGGACACTATCGACTTCGGCGGCATCCGCCAGCAGCGCCACCAGGCCACGTTCGGTGCGCATTTCGTCGAGGTCGGGGTCGATATCCACACCGCCGAGATACGGCTGCGGCGGATGCTGGCGGTATGCTCGGCCGGGCGTATCCTCAACCCCACCACCGCGCGCAGCCAGGTGATCGGCGCGATGACCATGGGCGCAGGATCGGTGCTGTGCGAGGAATTGGTGGTCGACCCGCGCTTCGGCTACTTCGTCAATCACGATCTGGCGCAATATGAGGTGCCGGTGCATGCCGACATCCCGCATCAGGAGGTGATCTTCCTCAAGGACCCCGACCCTGAATCCTCGCCGATGAAGGCGCATGGCATCGGCGAGCTGGGCATCTGCGGGGTCGGCGGCGCGGTGGCCAACGCTGTCTACAACGCCACCGGAGCGCGGTTGCGCGCGTTTCCGATGACAGTGGACAAATTGCTGGAGCATATGCCGGTGCCGGGGTGAGCTGCCGGCACCGTCCGTCCGATCAATATCCGCATTGGCAAAGTCGCCTGAATAGGACCTAGTGGATTGACTTTGACATTCGAGTCCCGCTTGCGGCAACGGGTGCTTTCGAATGTCAAAATCATAAAATCCACTAGAAACTATATAATATCTATTGGTTCTTGTGTTTTTGCGACATTTGTCTCTGCTCTTGCCGAAAGGGATGCAATTGTCAGAAACGAACCACTAATGCGCTTCACTTGATGAAACGAAAGGATTGGGTCATGGCACCGGCGCAACGGGAACTGACTGGACTGCTCGCGAGTCTGGAAATCTCCGGCTTCGGACCAAACTCATCGGAACTCGTGATCGCGATCCAGCCCGACACTGGCCCCGACGAGGCGTTGGTGATGGAATATGATGCCGTGCCGCAAATGTTTGCCGCCGCCACCACGATGCTGACCGCCGCCTTCCACACGAAAACAAAGGTCACTCTGGTGATCCCGGTCGGACAGCCCGCGGGCACGACCCCGAAAATCAGCGGCGTCCTGATCCCTGCGCTGCCGTAAATAGCTCGGCGAGAGCGCCGCATTGATCCGGTTGTGATCCGAATCTCGTGTATTCATCGCCGCGCACGGCTGACTAATCACACGGCACGCGCCGCCCCAGTTAGAAATCGGCCACAAGCTAGCAATCCACTGGGTCGACTGTGTAGCAAACGCTTGTGGGAGACCGTCCGCCGGACGATTTCCCTGTATTTTCAGCTATTTGAGAGCAAATGGTGCCCAGAAGAGGACTCGAACCTCCACGCCCTTGCGAGCGCCAGCACCTGAAGCTGGTGCGTCTACCAATTCCGCCATCTGGGCACGGGGCAGTGCGCGAAGCCGCGTCTGCCGGGTAGGAGGGGGCCGATAGCCGGGGCATGGCGGGCTTGTCAATCGGCGTTTGCGCAGCGCCCTGCGAATATCGGCAAACCGACTTGCCCGGCGGCGCTCACGGCTTATACGCCGGCGCATGGCCATCGACCCATCCGCGCTACTTCACGAGATCTTCGGGTTCGACCATTTTCGCGGCGTGCAGCACCATGTGGTGGGCCGGGTGCTGGCGGGGCAAGGCACACTGGCAGTGATGCCCACCGGGGCCGGAAAGTCGCTGTGTTATCAATTGCCGGCCGTGGCTTTCGCGCGAGAGGGCAGGGGCGCATGTGTGGTTATCTCGCCGCTGATCGCGCTGATGCATGATCAGTTGCGGGCGGCGCGGGCGCTGGGCATTCGCGCCGCCAGCCTGACCTCGGTGGACGCCGACTGGCGTGAAACGCAGGAGCGGCTGCGCAATGGCGATCTCGACCTGCTCTATGTCGCGCCCGAGCGGGCCAGTGGCGAGGGCTTTCGCGCGTTGCTGGCCTCCGCCAAGATCGCGCTATTCGCGATCGACGAGGCGCATTGCGTCTCCGAATGGGGGCATGATTTCCGTCCCGATTACCGCCTGCTCCGCCCGCTGCTCGATGCGTTTCCGGGCGTGCCCCGGCTGGCGCTGACCGCTACCGCCGATGCGCATACGCGGGCCGATATTCTGGCGCAGCTGGGTATATCGGACGATGGCCTGATTATTGCCGGGTTCGATCGGCCCAATATCCGCTATGCCATTGCCGGGCGCGACAGTCCGGCTCGTCAGGTCGCCGAGATCATGGCGACGCATCCCGGCCCCGGCATCGTCTATGTCCAGACCCGCGCCGCGACCGAGCGGCTGGCCGCAGAACTGTCGCAAAAGGGCCGCCCGGTGCTACCCTATCACGCCGGCCTGCCCGCCGATGTGCGCGCCGCCAATCAGGCCGCGTTTCAGGCCAGCGAGAGCATGGTGATGGTGGCCACCGTCGCGTTCGGCATGGGGATCGACAAGCCCGATGTGCGCTTTGTCGTGCATGTCGGCCTGCCCAAATCGATCGAGGCCTATTATCAGGAGAGCGGGCGCGCCGGGCGTGATGGCGATCCCGCCACCGCGACACTGCTGTGGGGGTCTGAGGATTTCGCCCGCGCCCGTCAGCGTGTCGCGGAGGTCGAGCCGGTGCGGCAGGAGGGTGAGCGCCAGCGGATCACCGCGCTGGGCGGGTTGGTCGAGACTGCCGGGTGCCGCCGCGCGATTCTGCTGCGCCATTTCGGTGAGGACCCGCCCCAGACTTGCGGCAATTGCGACAATTGTCTGTCGCCGCCGGCGAGCATGGATGCCGGCGAGACCGCGCGCAAAATCCTGTCCGCAGTCTATCGCACCGGGCAGAGTTTCGGGCTCGGCCATATCGAGGCGGTGCTGACCGGCAAAGGCAATGAGCGCATCGCGCAGCGCGGGCACGACCGGCTCTCGGTGTTCGGCATCATCGATGGCGCGGAGGCGGCGTTGATCAAGCCGGTGGCGCGGGCGTTAATGCTGCGCGGTGCACTGGCGACCAATGAGCACGGCGGATTGATGTTCGGCCCCGGCGCGCGCGACTATCTGCGCGGCGAGGCGGTGCTGGCGCTGGTGGTGCCGCCCGAGCGGGCCCGGCGCGCACGGCGTGGCGTTGATCCGGGCGCGCCCGCCGACCCGCTGTTCGAGGCGCTGCGCGCGCGCCGGCGAGAACTGGCGCAGGCCGCCGGGGTGCCGCCCTATGTCATCTTCCACGACAGCACGCTGCGCGAAATGGCGCGAATGCGCCCGCAGGCGGCAGCCGATCTGGAGCATATCAGCGGCGTGGGCGCGCGCAAACGCGATGCCTATGGCGCTGCGTTTCTGGAGGTTATCGCGGGCTTCGCGGCGGGGTAGCCCTCTGTCAGCCCAGCGCCTGTGCCGCCTGCGCCGCATAGGCCCGTTGATAGGCCGGCCGCGCCTCGCCCCGCGCGACATAGGCGTCCAGATCGGCGTATTCCGCGAGAATTCCCGACATCCTGAGCCGCTGCAGCACAGAGACCATCATCAGATCGCCCGCGCTGAACGGCCCGTCCAGCCACTCCGCATCACCCAGCCGACGCGACAGCTGACCCAACCGGCTCCTTATACGCTCCTTGACCAGCGGCAGGCGCTGTTCGGCCCAGGGCTTGTCACCCTCCAGCAGGCGGGCGATCGTCAGGTCCAGAATCGGCGGCTCGATGGTGCTCAGCGCGGCGAACATCTATGATTTCGCCCGCGCCCGCGCATGGGCGTCCGCCGGCAACAGGCCCGCATGGGTCTCGGCGATGTGCAGCACAATGGCCCCCGTCTCGAACAACGCCAGATCGCCGTCCTCATAGGTCGGGATCTGGCCGAACGGATGCAGCGCCAGATGCGCCGGCTGCTTCATCGCGGCAAAGGACAGCGGGCGCACCGCATAGGGCTGCCCCACCTCCTCCAACGCCCAGCGCACCCGCGTGTCGCGTGCCAGGCCCTTGCCGCCATCGGGCGATTTTTCAAAGACAGTGATCGTGATCGGCGTCGACGATTATCTCCAACCATGCGCCTTGGCGTCGGCTTCCTGCGCGGCGTTCATCGGCTCGCCCTGCATTATCACCTGCGCCGCCGCCATCAGGTCGGCATCGGCAGATCCCGCCTGCCGGTAGGGCGAGCCGCTGAACGGCGCGCCGGGCTGAAGCCGCTCGATATGCCAGCCAAGCCCCGCCCGGCAGGCAATGCCCGCCACCGTCGCCCCGGTAAAAGCGCGGCAGATCTCGCCCGAGCTGCGGCGAAAGCTGGCCAGAATGCGCGTGTCCGTACCCGTCGGCGCCGCCGCCAGCTGGCTGTCGAGGTTTAGCGCCAGCCGCGATCCCGCCATCAGCGCCCCGCCGCGCAGCACTACGGGCCCCTGCCACTGCATCTGCGCGCCCAGCATCACGCCCAGCATCAGCGAGGCGGCAATCGCAAACCCCGCCGCCGGGCTGGACCAACGCCGCCGGGGTGCCGGCTCGGCCCGCGCCGCACGCACCGATGCCAGGCTCACCACATTGTCGCGAGGCGGCCGGTCCTGGACGATCTGGTGCGAGGCAATCATCTCACCCCAACCCGCCGGCACCGGCTCGTCGAGCAGCGACGCGAAATGCGCAGCCAATGCGCCGCGCAGGCTACGCAGCATCGCCAGACGCTCTGCCAGCGCCGGATCACCCGCCACCGCCGCCGCAACCCGCGCCGCCTCATCAGCGCCCAATTCGCCGTCGGCATAGGCTGCCAGCATCTCCGGGGTCACGCTCATACCGCTTTTCATGCCGCTTCTCCCAAGGCGCGCATCAGCGCATCCCGACCCCGCGCCAGCCGCGAGGTCAGCGTGCCGATCGGGCAGGAGAGGATCGCGGCGGCCTCCTTATAGGCAAACCCCTCGACCAGCACGAGCATCACCGCCTCACGCTGATCGGGCGGCAACAGGTCCATCGCGCGTCCGACATGGCCCAGCTCGATCTGCGCCTCGATCGCCAGATCGCCGCGTGAGCCGACATTCAGCCCCTCATCCTCATGCACAAAGGTCTTGCCGCGCCGCGTGCGGCTGCGGATTTCATCGGTCCATAAATTCCGCATGATCCGGTACACCCATGCATCGAGCCGCGTGCCCGGCTGATATTGCGCCGAGGCCTTAAGCGCCCGTTCGATCGTAGACTGGCACAAATCGTCCGCATCAGCCGCATCGCGGGTCAGACCTCGGGCAAAGCGCCGCAAGCGCGGCAGCAGAACCGTAAGGTCATCGCAAAATGGGTTGGTGCTCACGCAAATGCCTTGATGTTGGACGAAACGGATGGCCATGGTCGTTTCATCCGTGATTGCGATGTTTTTCCCGATTGGACAAGCTGATGGGCCACAAATTCGGGTTCGGCTGGCTGATGCCAGTGGCTGCGGCGATGCTGGCCGTGGTCATGCTCGGCGCACCGGCGCAGGCCCAGCTTGGCCTGCCGTCGCTGCCCGAAGGCGGGATCGGGCGTGCGCTCGATCCGTTGCACGAGACGCTGGCGGATGCCGGGCGGGGCGTGGAGGGCATTGTCGATCAGCTGGCGGCGGACCGCCTGGACCGGATCGCCGCACTGGTCCGTCGCAATCCGCATGCCATCGCGCTCGATGACAATCGCCAGCCGGCGCGGGCGGGCGAGGTGCTGTTGCTCGATCCCGATCGCGCCTCGCTGGGCGCGGCGCGGCAGGGCGGTTTCGCCACGCTGGAGGAAGGGCGAATCGATGGGCTCGATATGCCATTTGCGCGGCTGGCGCTACCGGAGGGCACCGAGCTGGCCGATGGCTTGCGGGCGCTGCGCCGGTTGCTGCCGGGCAAGGAACTGACCGCCGATCATCTGCACTTCACCAGCGGCGAGGCGTCCGGCGACGGCAAGACCGAGCCCCCGTCAACGTCTCAACAACCACGCGGCGGCACGGTCGGTATCATCGACGGCGGGATCAGCCCTGCGCAGTTGCCGCCGGCGGTCCATGCCAGCCAACAGGGCTTTGCCCACGGCGCGCCCCGCCCCGGCCAGCATGGCAGCGCCATCGCCTCGCTGCTGGCCGGCGCCGGTACCGACCGCATCCTGGCCGCCGATGTCTATGGCGACGATCCGGCGGGCGGCGACGCGCTGGGTATAGCTCGCGCGCTCGGCTGGATGGCGGGGCAGGGGGTGGGCGTCGTCTCGATCAGCCTGACCGGGCCGCCCAACCCGCTGCTGGCCCGCGCCTGCGCCGCAGCGATTGCGCGGGCCAGCAGCGGGTTGG
>JANXUK010000007.1 GCA_025356275.1 Sphingomonadales bacterium
CGCTGGTCACGACCGCGCACGATCAGCAGCGACGCGCGTGCGAACTCGACCTCGCGGCGGACAAAGCTGCCGGCATCGGGCAATTCGCAGACATGACCGACATGCACCCAGTTCTTGAGAAATACCGCCCGGCGCTCAAGCTCGAAATAGCCGGGGTCGTAATACGGCTTGGCAGGGACCGGATCGGTGCCCAGCCACGCGAATTGCTCTGCCGCAATGCGGGCGAAAGTCGAATTGCCCTGATCCACCGCTCGTGTCCTGTCCCTATGAGTCGGACAGCAGGTACCCCGACTTCGATCAAATATCCAGCAGTGGTGTCGGATATTTCTATTCGGGCAGCATCCCGTCGCGGCGCAGCATCCTCTGCTGTTCGGCGCGGAACCGCGTCACGATTGTATCTTCGTCAAGATCGGGCCGAACGCTGTTGCGGAACACGCGCGGCCCGATGATCGCTCCGGCAAGGAGGAACGTACAATAGACCTCGACATCGATCTGATCCCCGGAAATAGGCCCCGACCGCGTCTTTCCGTTGGCCGCGATGAATTCGTCCCATTTGGGATAGCATTGGCGAATGTCGCCGGGCGAGATGAACTGCTCGATCCACAGCTTGATCAGGTCGGGATTTCCCAGAACGAAGCGCGCGACGAAATCCATGCGTTCCTGCTGGCTCTCCGGCGCGGAAAAGCCGCGAGTAAGCTGTTCCGACGACCACGCGCTGACGGCTTCGAGCAAAGCCGGGCGTGTCGGGAAATGATAATAGACCGTAGCTCGGTTCATATCCACGGCGCGCCCCAGTTCCGCGACGGACAAGGCTTCCACGCCTTTCTCCGAGATCAAGCTCACCGCGGCTTTGATCAACGCCTGGTGTGTGGCGTCGTAAGTCCTGTTGCGCCGGGCGGGCGCGGGCGGCTTGGGTTTGCTTGGCTTGCTCATTCGCTCAGTCATGCCCCGTCATTACGGAAAGCGAAAGAAAGTTACTCTCCCCAAACGCGCATCCTGCGCCAGGGCGGCGGAACGACCCTCGATTTGCGGCTTGTTTGGCCGAGATATCATCTGCAGATTGGTTTGATGGTGTTCTTGCGTGGCCTAAAAAGCTAAGGTCCGGACCCAATAAGACGGTTTCCATGTCAGCTTGCATGTGTTTGATTGCTTCAACAAGGATGCGGCGAAATATCTGATTTCATTTGGTTTTCTGACAGTCAGTAGGCCAGGATCGAGCCGCTGCTTCCGACTGATGTGCGCGACAAGCAGCGCGTGGATGATCCTCGTGTGTTGAGCGGGATCGTTCATGCCCTTCGCAGCGGTGGCCGTTGGACAGATTGTGCTGATGTGTATGGGCCGCACGAAAGGTGGACGAAACACAAAGCTCCACGCCGTTTGCGACGAGAAGGACGCCCTTGGGTTCTGCTCCTGACGCCCGATAACGCGCTGGCGAGGTTCCGCGCGAACCGCTTGGCCGGGCTGCTGAGGGCGCTGGCCTGCGGCGTGGTGGGGAGCGCTGAGGCGCCGATCAGCGTGCGCCACCGCCGCGCCCAAGGTCGAGCGCCTGACGATAGACCGCATCGGGATCATCGATACGCTCGAAAGCGGGCGAGCGGCTCGCCGTCATGCCCATCTCCCAGCTACGCGGCATCATGCGGGTAAACGGGTTGCCCGCGCCGAACTCGATCGTACCTGTGCCGTCGCGCGCCTTGGCGAGGCGGACTTCGCTGTTGGCGGCGAGGTTTATCGATTGCTCGCTGCGACGGAATATCCCTTGGCGGATGATGGCGCGGCGCTCGGTCAGGTAATATTGGGTCAGGCTGCGCGCATGGTAAGCCATGAAAAAACGCCCAAACGTGAAATACAGACCGACCATCAGAAATAGCGGAAGGACGATGAATGGTGTCGGATCCCCGTGCGGTTCGGTTACGCCCGAAAAAATTATCAACGAAACCATCCCCAGCCACACCAGTGTAAATGGTATCGCAAAAATATCCGCCGGTTCGAACCAGATGCCGGCCTTCGGGGCCCCTTACCAGACGATATGCTCATCGGTGCCCAACACCGGCGATCCACCAGCTGCCCCGAAAAATCATCCATCCGAAAGTCTCCCACCTTCACTCCGCCCCCACCAGCCCCACCGCCGCGCTCAGATCCACGCTGACCAGCCGCGAGATGCCCTGTTCCACCATCGTCACCCCGAACAGGCGGTGCATCCGGCTCATCGTCACCGCGTTGTGGGTGACGATCAGATAGCGCGTCTGGGTTTCGGCGACCATCGCGTCCAGCAGGTCGCAGAACCGCTCGATATTGGCGTCGTCCAGCGGCGCGTCGACCTCGTCAAGCACGCAGATCGGCGCGGGATTGGTCAGGAACAGCGCGAAGATCAGCGCGGCGGCGGTCAGCGCCTGCTCCCCCCCCGACAACAGGGTCAGCGATTGCAGGCGCTTGCCGGGCGGTTGGGCAAAAATCTCAAGGCCGGCCTCCAGCGGATCGTCCGAATCGACCAACGCCAGATGCGCCGCGCCGCCCTCGAACAGCCGGGTGAACAGCCGCCGGAAATGGCCGTCGACCGCGGTGAAGGCGGCGCGCAGACGCTCCCGCCCCTCGCGGTTGAGGTTGCCGATCGACCCTCTCAGCCGATTGACCGCCTCAGCCAGTTCCGCGCGTTCGCTGGCGCTTTGCCCGACGCGGGTCTCGGCATCGGCAAGTTCCTCGGCGGCGACCAGATTGACCGGGCCGATCCGCTCCCGGTCGGCGGCGGCGCGGTCCATCGCGGCGGATTCCTCGGCGGCGGCGGCGACATCTTCGGCGGCAAAGCCAAAGCGTTCGGGCAGCAGCGGCGGCGGGCATTGAAAGCGCTCGCCCGAGATGCGGCCCATCTCGATGCGGCGGCGTTCCTCATTTTCGGCGCGGGCGCTGGCCCCGGCGCGGCTCTCACGCATGGCCGCCAGCGCCTCCTGCGCGGCGCCCAGCGCGGCATCGGCGGTGCGCGCGCGCTCAGCGGTTCGCGCCAGAGCCGCCTCGGCCTCGGCCATTTCGCCGGCAAGGCGCTGGCGCACGCCCTCCCCCGCCTCGATCTCGCGCAGCAACGAAGCCGGCTTGGCGGACCACACCGCGAGGTCCTCGTCGATCTCTGCAAAGCGCCGCCCCATCTCGGCCAGCCGCCGCGCCGCATCGCCGGCCCGCGCCTGCCAGCCGCGAATGTCGGCGGCCTGCGCGGCGTTCCGCTCGCGCGCCACGGCCAGCGCCTGATCCTGCGCGGCCAGCGCGGCGGTGGCGGTCTGCAATCCGCGCCGCGCCGCCTCATGCCGCGCCGAGGCAGCGGCCAGCGCGGCGCGCCCCGCGTCGGGCGGGGGCAGCGCGGAGCGGCGCGCGATGGCGATGTCCTGCTCGGCGGCGGCGGCGGCGCGTTGCTGCGCCAGATCGCCGGCAGCAGCGTCCAGCTCAGCGGCGCGGGCATTGACGCGTTCGCGCGCGGCGTCGGCGGCGTCGAGCAGGCGGAGCGCGGCGCGTTCGGCCTCAACAGCCTCGGCCACGGCACGCTCGGCGGCGATGGCGGCGATGCCGGCGGCGGTCATATCGGCGGCGGCGCCCGTTGCCGCATCCTCGGCCTCGGCCAGCGCCGTGCGGAGCGGGGGCAACGCGGCGTCCAGTTCGGCAAAGCGATTGTCCGCCTCCAGCCGCGCCGCCTCCGCCGCGCCCTCGCCCCGCGCCACAAACCCGTCCCAGCGGCGCAGCGCCCCGGCCCGCGTCACCAGCCACTCACCGGGGGCCAGTGCGCGGCCATCGTCCGCCTCGGCAAAATGCACGAGGGCGAGGCGTGCGCACAGCGCATCGGGGCAGGTCGGCAGATGGCGCAACAGGCTGGTCGCGAGCGGCGCGGGCACCGGCGCTCCGGTCCAAAAGCGCCCCAGCTCGCCCGCCGCCGCCGTGCCCAGCGGCGATTTGGCATCGCGGCCCAGCACCGCCGCCAGCGCGCGCTCATAGCCCGGCGCGGCCCGTACGCCGTCGAGCGCCACCGCCCGCCCCGCCGCGCCCTTGGCCGAACGGGCGCGCGCCTCGCGGTCGCGGAGCAGCGCGGCGTGCTCGCGCTCGACCCCGGCGGCCTCGGCGCGCGCACCGGCCAGCGCGGTGGCGGCAGTATCGCGCGCGGCTTGCGCGGCGGTTTTGCGGGTTTGCGCGGCATCCAGCGCGGTGTGCGCCTTGCCCAGCATATCCGCCGCCACCGCCCGTTTGCCCTCCGCCGCCCCCAGCGCCGCCGCAATCTCGGCGCCGCTGGGGAGGGACGCGCGGGTGTGGTTTTGCCGCGCTCCTTCGGCATCGAGCCGGGCGAGGCGCTGATCGCTGGCGGCAACCTCGGCCTCGGCGACGCGCCATTCGGCCTCGACCCCGGCCTGCGCCGCTGCGGCTTGCGCGAAAGCCAGTTCGGCGGCGCGGGCGGCGCGGTCTGCGGCATCGAGCGCGGCGGCGGTGGCCGGGCGCTCCTCCATCTGCGCCTCTAATGCCGCCTTGCCGGCCGCCAAATCGCGCTCCAGCCGTTCGAGCGCGCCGGCAGCGTCGCTGGTCATCCGGTCGGCCTCGCCGCGATCGGATTCGAGGCGGGCGCGCTGGCGTTGCAGGTCCTTCACCCTGGCCTCTGCCGCCTCCAACTGCCCGGTCAGGCTGGCCATACGGTGACCGTGGGCGGAGGCATCGTCGCGCCGGTCGGCCAGCAATTCGCGCGCATCGGCGGCGGCTTGGGCGGCGGCGGCCTGTGCCGTTTGCGTTATGCGCAGGGCCTCTTGCGCGCCGGCCACGGCGGCCTCGGCGCCGGCGGCCTCGGCTCGCGCTGCCTCGGCGGCGGCGGCGGCGTCGCGCCAGCGGGCGAAGATGGCGCGGGCCTCGGCGATGCGGATGCGGTCCGACAGCGCGCGATACCGCTCGGCGGCGCGGGCTTGCCGGCGCAGCGCCGCGATCTGGCCGTCCAACCCGGCCATGATGTCCTCCAGCCGCGCGAGGTTGGCCTCGGTGGCGCGCAATTTGCCCTCGGCGTCGCGGCGGCGAACATGCAGCCCGGCGATCCCCGCCGCCTCCTCCAGCATCGCGCGGCGCTCGGCCGGCTTGGCGGCGATGACCGCAGCGATGCGCCCCTGGCTGACCAGAGCGGGCGAATGCGCGCCGGTCGCGGCATCGGCAAAGATCAGCGCAACATCCTTGGCGCGCACGTCGCGGCCGTTGACGCGGTAGGCCGAGCCGGCGCCGCGCTCGATCCGGCGGACCACTTCCAGCTCGTCGACCCCATCTGAATCTTTAGAGGCTATCTCGGCGGTCAGCACCACTTCGGCAAAGTCGCGCGGGGGGCGGGTGGCGGTGCCCGCGAAGATCACGTCATCCATGCCGCCGCCGCGCAGCGACTTGGCCGAGGCCTCACCCATCACCCAGCGGATCGCCTCCAGCAGGTTCGATTTGCCGCAACCGTTCGGCCCGACAACCCCGGTCAGCCCGCTTTCGATGCGCAGTTCGGCAGGCTCGACAAAGCTTTTGAAACCGCTGAGCTTGAGCCGCCTGATCTGCATCGCCGGCCCCCCGCGCCCGTCCCTGCCCCTTGGCCGTTCCCGTCTACCGGGCGCCGGCGGCCTGTAGCGCGGCCTCAAGCTCATGCCAGCTGGCCGCCGAATTCTTGGTGCCGTTAATCATCAGGGTGGGGGTGGAATCGATGCCTTTGGCACCGATGGCATCGGCCTCCTTGGCAACCGCCTCGGCCATCGCGGTGTTGGCGAGGCAGGCATGCGCGGCATTGAGCGGCAGGCCCCGGGCCGAGAAAAACTCCGGCAGGCCATATGCATCGGCCACTGCGGCGATGCGCTGCGCCGCGGGCAGTTTGGACGACGCCTCGGCCTCGGCCTGCCCCTTTTGCGCGCGCGTCAGCATTGCCACCTGATTGGTGTAAAGCTGCTCAATCAGCCCGAAGAAGGCCGAAGGATCGGCGCAGCGGACCAGCACGGTCAGCGGAATGTCGATGCCGTGGATCGCGAAGCTGCGATATTCATAGCTGACCTTGCCGGTGTTGACATATTTGCTGACCAGCCCAGGCATCATTTCCTCGGCCAGATGCGCGCAGTGCGGGCAGCTGAGCGAGCCATATTCGGCCAGCTTGATCGGGGCATTGGGGTTGCCCATCAGCATGCCATTGTCGGCGGTTTTGGCGACGACATCGGACCATGCCTTGCCGGCCGGCGGGGCGACGGCGGCGACCGGGGTGCCGCCCGTGGCGCTGCCTGCGGTGCCGTCATCGGCTTTGTGGCAGGCGGCAAGCGCGAGTGGCAGTGCGGCGGCCAGGATCAGCTTGGGCATCAGGCGGGGCATCAGGCGGGGCATGGGAAGTCCTCTCGAAACGGGATATTTGCCGGGGGCAGCCGGCGTTTGAAGGCGCGTAGGGTGTGTTGAGATTTGGCTCAGACCGAGCCGAGCCGCAGGCGACCGCAGGGCAAAATGGTGAGTTCAGAGCGCCGGAGCGCAGCGGACATCAGTCCGTGAGCACCCGAGCGCAGGAAATCAGCATTTGCAGACCGGCATGGGGCGAATATCGACATACCCTACATCCGCGCCTGCAATTGCGGGGCGAGCGTATCCCAAGTGTGCGTCCCGGCCAGCAGCACGCCGTCAATCGCAAAACTGGGCGTGGCATTGACGCCCTGCTTGTCGGCGTCGACCGATTGCGCGGTGATCCGCTTCAGCATTGCGGGATCGGATAGGCAGTGGTCGATTGCGACGCGGGAAAAGCCGCCCCGCTCCATGATGTCATAGAATTTGAGATCACGCGCGATCGCGCGCATCTTTGCCGCATCGTCGCCGGTGGCCCAACGTTCGCGCTGGGCGGCGGAGGTACGGCTGGCCGCCCCCAGCCAATCCGCCTGGCTGTGCAGGAACGCCTCATGCAGCAGCATGAAACGCGGCGGGGCCACGCAATTGGTCAGCATCGCCACCGTGACATCGATCGGATCGCGCAGCAGATGGCGGATCTCCAGACTGACCTTGCCATTGGCGATATAGGTCAGCCGCATCGGGCCGACGCCCTCATTCTCAAACGCGGCGCAATGTGAGCAGGTGTAGCTCATATATTCGGTCAGCTTGATCGGCGCGGCGGGGTTGCCGATGATGTGGCTGCCCGAGGGGGTGATGGTGACATGCGCAGCGCCATTGCCGAGATTGGCGTGATGCACCGGGGCGTTGGCGATCAGCAACGCGGCGGCCAGAACGGCCGCGGGGATCGCAAGTAGACGTTTGATCATGCTCAAGTCTGCTCCTGATGCGGGCTCATCGCGCGGGCCAGCGATTCGAGCACCGCGCGCAATTCGGGATCACCAATATCACGCAAACTGTCCCCAAGTTCGACCGGGATCGGGCGCAGCGAGGGTGGTGCGGTGCGGCCATGCGTCGGCTCGGGCGGGTTGACCTCGCCCTGACGCAGCTTGACCCGTGCCACCGCATTATAGCCGAAGAAGCGGTTCACCCGCTCGATAATCTCGGGGATCACATGCGCGATCAGCGGCGCGTGCGCGGGCACCACCACCAGTTGCAGGATGCCCTGGCTCTTCTCGCCCGGCTGGAAGCGGATCGATTCGGGGGCGCAGACGCGGGCATGGCGAGGACCGACGATCTCACCCCAGCGCGTGACGACCGAGGATTGCACGAAGCCAAACCTACGGAACGCGGTGCGCCCGATCTCGGGCATCAGATCGGCGATGGCGCGCGCCTGTCCGCCGCGCGCGCGTTCGTATTGGCGCGGATTTTTGCCCGGGGTGGCGGGCTTGGTAACAGACTTGTCGGGGCGGCGTTCCATTGCGCTACTGGCCATGCCATAGCCGCGCGATGGATGCCAGAGGTGAGAGTGCCAGAGGCGAGAGCAATGCCGCGTTCAGCGGCGCGCCGCTGGCAGCGATCAGCGATGCGCTGCTGGCGTGGTATGATGCGCATGCCCGGAGGCTGCCGTGGCGGACGCCGCCGGGCGGGGCCCTGCCCGATCCGTACCGGGTGTGGCTGTCCGAGATAATGCTCCAGCAGACGACCGTGGCGGCGGTGATCCCCTATTTCGCGCAGTTTACGGCGCGGTGGCCCGATGTGGACGCGCTGGCCAGTGCGGACGAGGGCGAGGTGATGGCGGCCTGGGCCGGGCTTGGCTTTTATGCGCGGGCGCGCAGTTTGATCGCTTGCGCGCGCGCCATCGCTGCGGCGGGCGGGCGCTTTCCGGGCAGTGAGACGGAGCTGCGGCGCTTGCCGGGGCTCGGCGCCTATACGGCGGCGGCGGTGGCGGCGATCGGTTTTGGTGCCCGGGCGGTGGTGGTGGATGCCAATGTGGAGCGGGTGACGGCGCGGCTGTTCGCGATTGCCAAGCCACTGCCGGCGGGACGTGCGGCGATCCGCGAGGCGGCGGGCGCGATCACCCCCGAGGTGCGCGCTGGCGATTTTGCGCAAGGGATGATGGATCTGGGGGCGACGGTCTGTACATCGCGTGCGCCGAAGTGTCTGCTCTGCCCGCTGTGGTTCGGGTGCGTCGCGGCGCGCGAGGGGCGGCCCGAAGCCTATCCGGTGAAGGCGCCCAAACCGGTGCGGCCCGAGCGGAGGGGGGTGGCGTACTGGATCATGCGCGAGGGCGCGGTGTGGCTGGTGCGACGTCCGGGGCGCGGGATGCTGGGTGGGATGCGGGCGCTGCCCGATGATGGCTGGCGGGCCGGGGCGGATGGCGATGGCGCGGCGGCATTGCCGGGGGCGTGGCAGAGCGCCGGGGTGGTCAGCCATGGGTTCACGCATTTTACGCTGGCGCTGGAGGTGCGGGTTTACGCCGGCGACGCGGTTCCCCTTGGCGAGGGCGAGTGGTGGCCGCTGAGCCGGTTGGATGAGGCGGGCCTGCCAACCCTGTTTGCCAAGGCGGCGGCGCAGGCGCTTGCTTAGCCAGCAAGGTGTGGCATTGCGGGACCGACGGGCGATGATGCGGAGAGGTTGGCGATGAGCGAGATTGTGACGGCCGAACGCGCGCCGATTGCCTTTGCCGGCAGCGCATTGGACCGCGCCGATGCGGTGCGGACATCGCCCGAACAGCTGGCGGCGCTGATGGGGCCGCGCGCGCGGCTGCTGCGGTTGAATGGGCTGGAGCCACGCATCGATGCCGATGGCGCGCTCGATTGGGGCAGTCTGGCCGAAGCCGATCTGGATGCCGAGTTGATCTTTCTGGGCCTCGATGCCGTGGGGCATGGCTGTTTTGTCGCCGCGCCGCCGCTGGGCGATGCCAGCACCGCCCCGCCCGGCCCTCGCCTGTGGCAGGCGATGGCGGGGTTGTCGCCGGGAGACTTGGCAACCTATGGCGCTGCGCGGAGCCTGGCGGGATGGCATGCGCGGCACCGCTTTTGTCCCCGATGTGGCGGCGGCACGGTGGCCGCGCGCGGCGGGTGGCAGCGCGATTGCATCAACCCGGCGTGCAAGGCCGAGCATTTTCCCCGGCTCGATCCGGTGGTGATCATGACCGTGGAGCATGATGGCGACCTGTTGCTGGGCCGCCAGCCGCGCTTTCCCAAGGGGCGCTATTCGGCGCTGGCCGGCTTTATCGAGCCCGGCGAATCGCTGGAGGAGGCGGTGGCGCGGGAGATTTTCGAGGAAGCCGGGGTGCGCGTGGCGCATGTCGCCTTTGTCGCCAGCCAGCCCTGGCCGTTCCCGTCTTCGCTGATGCTGGGTTGCCACGCGATCGCCAAGGGCCGCGATCTGGTGATCGATCACACCGAGCTTGACGATGCGCGGTGGTTTACAAGGGCCGAGGTTGCGGACGCGATGGCCGGTGCGCCCGATGCCGCATTTGGCGCACCGCCACCGCATGCGGTGGCGTGGCATCTGCTCGATCGGTGGTTGCGGGGTTGAGGCAAGCGCGCCTCATCGGCGCGCGGGTCAGCATGGGTCGAAATTCAGTCCAGGTGTCGCCGAGCCAAAGGCGACCGCAGGACAAAATTGTGGTTTTCCGCGACCCGGCGCGCAGCGTACTTCAGTACGTGAGCACCGCAAGCTCGGAGAACCGCGATTTGCAGGCCCGCCTGGACTGAATTTCGATCAGGCCGCTTCTTCCTTGGGCGTGGGTTTCAGGACGCGAATCGGTTCCTTGCGGCCCTCGACCACGTCCTTGTCCACCACGATTTCGGCGATGTCATCCTCTGTCGGCAGGTCGAACATCGTGTCGAGCAGCATGCCCTCGACGATGGAACGGAGCCCGCGCGCGCCGGTCTTGCGGTCAATCGCGCGCTTGGCGATGGCGTCCAGCGCGTCATCGGTGAAGGTCAGCAGCACGTCCTCAAGATCGAACAGCTTGGCATATTGCTTGATCAGCGCGTTCTTCGGCTCACGCAGGATCTTTACCAAGGCCTCGATGTCGAGATCCTCCAGCGTGGCGATCACCGGCAGACGGCCGACGAATTCGGGGATCAGGCCGAATTTCAGCAGATCCTCGGGCTCGGCCTTTTGCAGCAATTCGCCGACGCGGCGCTTGTCCGGGTCCGCCACATGCGCGCCGAAACCGATCGAGCGCTTTTGCAGGCGGTCACCGATGATCTTCTCCAGACCCGAGAACGCCCCGCCGCAGATGAACAGGATGTTGGTGGTGTCGACCTGGAGAAATTCCTGCTGCGGATGCTTGCGGCCTCCCTGCGGCGGCACGCTGGCGGTGGTGCCCTCCATCAGTTTCAGCAGCGCCTGCTGGACGCCCTCGCCCGATACGTCACGGGTGATCGACGGGTTTTCGGCCTTGCGGCTGATCTTGTCGATCTCGTCGATATAGACGATGCCATGCTGCGCCTTTTCGACGTTGTAATCAGACGCCTGGAGCAGTTTGAGGATGATGTTTTCCACATCCTCACCGACATAGCCAGCCTCGGTCAGCGTCGTGGCGTCGGCCATGGTGAAGGGCACGTCAAACGTCTTGGCCAGCGTCTGGGCCAGCAGCGTCTTGCCGCAACCGGTCGGCCCAACCAGCAGGATGTTGGACTTCGACAGCTCAACCTCGCCACCCTTGCCGCTGTGCTTCAGGCGCTTGTAGTGGTTGTGCACCGCGACCGAGAGCACCCGCTTGGCGCGGTCCTGCCCGATCACGTAATCGTTCAGCGTGGTGAATATGTCACGTGGGGATGGCACCCCGCCGTCCTTCTTGCCGGCGATGCCAGCCTTGGTTTCCTCACGGATGATGTCGTTGCACAGCTCCACGCATTCATCGCAGATGAACACGGTGGGGCCGGCAATCAGCTTGCGCACCTCATGCTGGCTTTTGCCGCAGAAGCTGCAGTAGAGGGTGCTTTTGGCGTCGGATCCGCTCAGTTTCGTCATGCTTTATCCCAAATGCCCCGGCGGGCGTGAGGTGCCTGGTAAGGCTCCCCGTATACCCCGCCGGGCCGAATGTTCAACGATGCTGCTTAGCACAGGCATATTAGCCCAAGCTGAAGCGCCAAGGTTGATTATTCCTTCTTGCCGCCCTCACCAGCCTTTTCGGCGTCGGGGCGGGTGGCGAAAACCTTGTCGACCAGCCCGAATTTCAGCGCTTCCTCGGCATCGAGGAAGGTGTCGCGGTCCATCGCCTTTTCGATCACTTCGAGCGGCTGGCCAGTGAACTTCACATACAGGTCGTTCATATGCTTGCGAATGCGCAGGATTTCGCGCGCCTGAATCTCGATATCCGACGCCATGCCCTGCGCCCCGCCCGAAGGCTGATGCACCATGATCCGCGCATTGGGCAGAGCGACGCGCATGCCCGGCTCTCCGGCGGCGAGCAAGAAACTGCCCATCGAGGCGGCCTGACCGATGCAGACCGTGGAAACCTTGGGGCGGATATATTGCATCGTGTCGTAAATCGCCATGCCGGCAGTGATCACCCCGCCGGGCGAGTTGATATACATCGAAATATCCTTCGACGGATTTTCCGATTCGAGGAACAGCAGTTGCGCAACGATCAGGCTGGCCATGCCATCCTCTACGCCGCCGGTCACGAACACGATGCGTTCGCGCAGCAACCGGCTGAAAATGTCAAAGCTGCGCTCGCCCCGGCTGGTCTGTTCGACCACCATCGGCACCAGCGCGCCGGTGACGGGATCGTGGTGAAACTTGCCCTGGGCGCCGGCGGCACCGAACAGATCGATCATGGAACTCCCTTCAAATATGCGTCCGCTATGTCGGATACACCACAAGGATGTTCAAGAGCGTTAACCCATTGATCGGGGCACCAGTGACGAAATGGGACGTTTCGGGCGGCAAAGCTTGCACAGCCGAAGCGCGGGTGTAGGTTTGGGACTCCGGGAAACGGCGGGGGGAACGCAGGATGGACGCAGCGTTAGAGCCGCAATCGGGCAACCTGCTGGGCCCATGGATGACCATGGCGCTGGTGGTGGGGTCGATGATCGGGGCGGGGATTTTCCTGCTGCCGCGCGATCTGGCGCCGCTGGGGTGGAACGCGCCGCTTGGCTGGGTGATCAGCGGGACCGGCGCCGTGTGTCTGGCGATCAGCTTTGGCTGGCTGGCTCAGGGCGAAGGGCCGGGGGGCGACCCCGCAGGGGCCGGCGGCGGTATCCAAGCCCATATCGAGCGGGCGTTGGGGGCCAATGCGGCATTTTTGGCGACATGGGGCTTCTGGACCGGCACCGTGGTCAGCAATGCTGCCGTCGCCATCGGGGTGGCGACCACGCTGACCGCGCTCAGCCCCGGCTTTGCGGCGGCCTGGGGCAGCTGGCTGGCGGTGGGATGCCTGGTCGGTTTCACGGCTGTCGCGATCATGGGCACGCGCGATTCGGGCCGGGTGCAGATCCTGACCACCGCGATCAAGCTGTTGCCGCTGGCGCTGGTGATGGCACTGCCGCTGTGGAAGCTGGCGGCACATGCGCCGTTGCAGCCGGTGGCCGGGGTGCCACTGGGCTTTGGCGGACTCGCGAAGGCGACCACCTTGACGCTGTTTGCGCTGACCGGGTTCGAGAATGCGGTGGCGCCGGTAGACAAGATCGCCAACCCGGCGCGCAACCTGCCGCGCGCACTGATCGGTGGGGCGGCATTCGTCGCGGTGCTGTATATGGCGTGCAGCACTGCGGTCGGCCTGCTTCTGTCCGCAGGCGGCACGGCGGCGGCGGCCTCGCCCTATGCCGCAGCCATCGCCGGCGTGCTGGGGCCGGCGGCGGGGGCACTGACCATCGCCTGTATTGCGATCAGCGCGGCGGGGTGCCTCAATGGCGGGGTGCTGGCCACCGGCGAGCTGGGGTATTCGATGGGGCTGCGCGGGCAATTGCCGGGCGCCTTTGCACGCACGCGGGTTGGCGGCATTCCGGCGGCCAGCCTGGTGATCAACGCGGTTCTGAGCATCGCGCTGGTGCTGGCCAATGCCAGTCGGGGGCTGGCCGGGCTGTTCACCTTTGCGCTGCTGCTGAGCACCGTGGCGACGCTGGTGCTGTATGTCGCGGGGGCGCTGGCGGCGTTGAAGCAGACGCGGGGGACGGGTCGGCGCGCGGTGATTATGGGCGGGCTGATGTTCGCCGCGTTCGCGATCTATGGCGCCGGGCTGGAGGCCGATGGTTGGGGCTTGGTGCTGATGCTGATCGGGCTGGCGGTCAGGTGGGGGTTGGCGCGACGGGTCCCAGTGACCGAATGCCAATGACCAAATGCCAGTGACCGAATGCCAATGAGCAGGCCGCGCGCGTAAGCTTGCCCGCCCTGCCCCCTCCCGCGCAAACGGGAGGGGCGAGAGGGTTCAGCCTTCGGTTTTCGCGGGTTTCTTGGTCGGCACCTTCCTAGGCTTGGCTTCCTCGGCTGCGGGCGCAGCCTTCTTGGCGGCGACCGTCTTCGGGGCGGGGGCAGCCTCGGCCTCTGCCAGAGCTCCAGACTCTGCCGGAGCTTCAGCCTTGGCCTTCTTGGCGGCAGGCTTCTTCGCGGGCTTGGCGGCTTCGGCGTGGTCATGCCCGCAATCCGGCCCGTGGACATGACCCGGAGCCGCGCCATCCTCGGCCTCGATCGCGGCTTCCAGCTCTTCGCGGGTCACTTCGCGCGTCGACACTTCGGCCTTGTCGAACAGGAAATCGACGACCTTTTCCTCATAGAGCGGCGCGCGCAACTGGGCGGCGACCATCGGCTCGCTCTGGACATATTCGGCGAAGCGCTGGCGATCCTCGGGGCGGTATTGCTGGGCCGCCTGGCTGACCAGCATGCTCATCTCCTGCTGGCTGATCTCGATGCCATTGCCCTGCCCGATCTCGGACAGCAGCAGGCCGAGCCGCACGCGGCGCACCGCGATCGCACGGTAATCCTCCTTCTCAGCCTCGATCTCGGCCAGAGCAGCGGCGGGGTCTTCCTCCTTGGCGGCCTCATCCGACAGCTGCTGCCAGATCTGGTTGAATTCGGCTTCCACCATCGAGGGCGGCACTTCGAAATCATGCCCGGCGGCCAGCGTATCGAGCAGCTGGCGCTTCATCTGGGTCCGCGTCAGGCCCGCAGTCTCCTGCTCGATCTGCCCACGCAGCAGGCCCCGCAATTGCGCCAGATCGGTGAGGCCCAGCGTCTTGGCGAATTCATCGTCGAGCACAGTCTCCCCGGCGACCTTCACCGATTTTACCTTGCAGGCAAAGCTGGCGACCTTGCCGGCCAGATCGGCGGCCTGATAATCGGCGGGGAAGGTCACGCTGATGGTGCGGTCCTCGCCCGCAATCACGCCGGCCAGTTCTTCCTCGAAGCCGGGAATGAAGCGCCCGGCGCCCAGTTCGATCGCCGCATCCTCGGCCTTGCCGCCAGCGAATTCGACGCCGTCGATGCTGCCGACGAAATCGACGACGATCTGATCGCCGGTCGCAGCCTTATGGCCTTCGGGAGCGTCCTCGAAGCGCTTGGCGCTGCCCGCAACGCGCAACACCGCCTCATCGACCTGTTCGTCACTGACCGGCACGGTCAGCTTTTCCAGCTTGATGCCCGACAGGTCAGGCGCGGCGATGACCGGCAGGATTTCGAGCGCAACCGCCAGCTTGGCATCCTGCCCCTCGGCATAGCCCTCGGCCAAAGTCACGTCGGGCTGGGTCGCGGGGCGCAGTTTCTGGTCGGCGACCAGCGTGTCCACCGCATCGCGAATCGAGCCCGACAGGGCCTCCTGATGCAGGGCCGGGCCGTGCATTTTCTTCAGCAGATTGGCGGGCACCTTGCCGGGGCGAAAGCCGGGCAGCTTGGCCTGCGGCGCCATGCGCGCGACCTCACCGGCAATGCGGTCGGCGATGGTGCTGGCCGGGATCGTCACCTGATAGACGCGCTTCAGACCCTCGCTGCTGGTTTCAACAATCTGCATTTCGCTAAGCCTTCCCGATCGATCATGACCCGGGGTGTGAGGAGTGGTGCGGGCGAAGGGACTCGAACCCCCACATCTTGCGATACTGGTACCTAAAACCAGCGCGTCTACCAATTCCGCCACGCCCGCGTGTAACGACGAAGCCATCAAATAAGGCGCTGGCCCTTAAGGGGCGCCGGGGCAAAGGGCAAGGGGGGAGTCGGTTTGACTGATCGCCTTGCGGCGATGAAGCCTGTGCCATCCCGCTCCCTCTCCCGACCTCCCATCCAGGAGATACGCTGTGGGAGGTCGGGAGGGGGTGCGGGATGGCACAGGCTTCCCGGCGGCAGGCGGCAAACAAACGTCACAAGACTCCCAGCATCATCTCGATTCGCGACAGCATGCCCAGTGCGGCGATCAGTTTCGCGTCCGGCACGGCGGGAGCGCCCAACCCAGCGCATTCGAGGCAATAGGCCTGCGCGCCCGAGACGCCCGCCAGCCGCGCCGCATTGGCGAGTGCCCCGCCCAGCGCCGCATGCTGGCGCGCCGCGATCAGCCCAATCCAGTCGCGCGGCGCGGTGGCCTCGCTATTATCGTCGCCATCATCCGAATTGTGCAAGCCCGCCAACAATTTCGCTCCGAACGGGCGCGGTTCGCTGGCGAGGTATTCGGCGTGCCAGTCGCCCGCTTTCAGCCCCGCTTTGCCCGCCGCCCAGGCCACCGCATCGTCGAGCCCGCCGAACTGATCGATCAGGCCGAGCTGGCGCGCGGTGCCGCCGTCCCAGGCGCGGCCCTGCGCGATGGTGTCGATCTTCTCGGGCGTCGAATGCCGCGAGGTGGCGACCAGGCCGATGAAGCGGCGATAGCCGGCCTCGATATCGGCCTGAAGCATCGCCTCGACCTCGGGGGTGAAGCCGCTGAGCACGTCGGGTTGACCGGACAGCGGGGTGGTGCGGATGCCGTCGCCATTGACGCCATATTCGCCGAGCAGCTTTTCGAAGCTGGGGATCACCGCGAAAATGCCGATCGAGCCCGTAATAGTGCCGGGCTCGGCGAACACACGCTCGCCGGGGGTGGAAACCCAATAGCCGCCGCTCGCCGCCAGATTGGCCATCGAGACCGCCACTGGCAAGCCTTTGGCCCGCGCCCGCATGATCGCGGTGCGGATTTCCTCGGAAGCCGTAACCGAGCCGCCGGGCGAATCGACACGCACCACCAAAGCCGACAGGTCGCCGCCGGCCACCGCCTTGTCGATCAGCCGCGCGATACGGGTGCCGCCGGCGGTGCCGGGGCCGGCCTTGCCGTCGACGATCTCGCCGGCGATAGTGACCACGTCGATCGCCTTGCCGTCGGTGCTCTCGGGATGGGCCGCCAGCAGCGCCTTCATGCCGGTATGGGCAAAGGCGCCGGGGCGGTCGCTGCTGTCATCCTTGCCCGCCAGCGCCGCGACGCGGTCGCCGAATTCGGCGCGGCTGCCGATATGATCGACCAGCCCCGCCGCCAGCGCCGCCTTGGCACCGTCACCGCCGCTCGCGTGCAGCCAGCCGACGGGGTCGCTGGTCACCGCCGCGATATTGGCCTTGGGCCGCGCATGCGCGATATCGGCCTTCACCGCGTCCCAGATGGTGGTGTAAAGCGCCTGCTCAGCCTGACGCGAGGCGGGCGACTGGTCGTTGCGGAAATAGGGTTCGACATAATCCTTATAGGTGCCGACGCGGAAAATATGCGCGGTGATCTTCAACCGTTCGAGCAATTTGCCATAATACAGCCGGTAGCCCCCCGGCCCCGGCAGGAACGCGCCGCCCAGCGGATCGATCCACGCCTCGCTGGCATGTGCGGCCAGCAGCGTGCCCGCATCCTCCAGCGCAAAGCCGAACAGCAGCACCGGTTTTTTGGCGGCGCGGACCCCGTCCATCGCGGCGCCGATCTCCTGCAGATGCACCAGCCCCGCCCCGCCGAAGCCGGTGAGGTCGATGGCGACCGCCTTGATCTGATCGTCCTTGGCCGCCACATGCAGCGCGCGAACCACGTCGCGCTCGCGGGTCTGGCCGGGCGTATCGCTGCCGCTGAAAGCATCGGCCAGCGGGTTGGCCTCGACCGGCTCCTCCACCACCGCACCGTTCAGTTTCAGCAGCAGCGCGCCGTCCCTGACCCGCCCCGGCCCCGATTGCGCGGTCAGCGCGGCAAACAGCGCGCCAAAGAACACCAGCAGCAGCGTGAGCACCAGCCCATCCTTGACCGCGACCAGCAGGTGCCAGACTTTGCGTGCGAAACCCATGAATAACCCTCGATGAAATGGCTCGACGCGCATCCCCGCGCAGGACATCTCGCGTTGTGTTTGCGTATCCTCGCGCGGAAAGCGGGGGATGGCAAGGTAAAGCGGCTTGAGGCGCGGCGCGTAAGGCGTTACGGCGCTGGCTTTAATGACATCGCCAGATAATCACGCAGCCAAGCACGAGGGGCGCTACCCGCCGGGTTCGGCTGCCTTTCCGCACCGAGGCCTGCTGGGCATTGCCGGGCTGGAAAACCATCAGCTCCTGTTCCTCCTGGATGAGGCGGAGCAATGGGTCGCGCTGAACCGGCAATCGCACAAGCGCGCGGAGCATCTGGCGGGACTGACGATCATCAACGCCTTTTTCGAGAATTCGACCCGCACGCTGCTCAGCTTTGAGATCGCGGGCAAGCGGCTGGGCGCTGATGTCGTCAACATGCATGCCGCGCAATCCAGCGTGAAGAAGGGCGAGACCCTGATCGATACCGCGATGACCCTGAACGCGATGCGCGCCGATGCCATCGTCATCCGCCATGCCAGTTCGGGCGCGGTGCGGCTGATCGCGGACAAGGTCGATTGCCCGGTACTGAACGCCGGCGACGGGCGGCATGAGCATCCGACACAGGCACTGCTCGATGCCTTGACTCTGCGCCATGCATTGCGCGCGCGGGGTGGAAGCGGCGAGATTGCGGGCCTTACCGTCACCATCTGCGGCGATATCCTGCACAGCCGGGTGGCGCGGTCGAACATTCTGGCGCTGACCACCTTAGGCGCCGAGGTGCGGGTCTGCGCGCCGCCCGCACTGATGCCGGCCGAGGTCGAGGCGATGGGGGTGACCGCCTTTCATGATTTCGATGCGGCGCTGGCGGGCGCCGACGTGGTGATGATGCTGCGTTTGCAAGCTGAGCGGATGCAGGGGCAGTTCATCCCCAGCCCCCGCGAGTACCGGCACCTGTATGGCTTGACGCTGGAGCGGCTGGCACGCGCGCGGCCGGGCTGTCTGGTGATGCATCCCGGGCCAATGAACCGGGGGGTGGAGATCGACAGCAATGTCGCCGATCTGGTAGGGACTTCGCTGATCACCGCGCAGGTCGAGATGGGGGTGGCGATCCGGATGGCCTGCCTTGAGGTGCTGACCCGGCGTGCGCGCGGTGTGGCCGGCTGGGAGCCAGACTGGGCGCCGGACTGGGCGCCAGACAGGGCGGGGGCTTCGGCATGAGCAATGCGGCGCCGCTGACCATTCTGGGCGGGCTGCTGGTGCGGCCCGGCGAGGCGGCGCCTTGTGCCGGCGGATTGCGTGCGGCGGATGGCCAGATCGTGGCTTTGGGCGACATTTCGGCCGAGGTTGGCGATGTTGTCGTGCAGGCCAAGGGCGCGCTGGTGGCGCCGGGGCTGGTCGATCTGGGCGTGTTCGCGATCGACAAGCCGGCGTGCCATTTCGGCGGGATTACGCGGGCCGCGCTGATGCCCGATCAGAACCCGCCGCTCGACCATCCGGCGCGGGTGCGGTTCGCGGCGCAATCTGGCAAGCCGAACCTGTGGGTCCATCCGCTGGCGGCGGCGACGCGCGGGCTTGAGGGGCGCGAGATGGCCGAAATCGCGCTGATGCGGGATGCGGGCGCGAAAGCGGTGAGCACCGGGCGGCGCTGGATCGGCGATTCGGGCGCGATGCTGCGCCTACTGCGCTATGCCGCGATGCTGGGCATGGTGGTGATCGCGCATGCCGAGGATGACGGCTTGACGGCGGGCGCGGTGGCGACGGCGGGCGAGATCGCGACGCGGCTGGGGCTGAGCGCGGCGCCGGCCGAGGCCGAGGCGCTGGCGATTGCGCGCGACATTACGCTGGCCGAAATGGCGGGGGCGCGGCTGCATTTCCGGCAGGTGACGACGGCGGCGGGGTTGGCGTTGGTGCGGGCAGCGAAGGCTCGCGGGCTGCCGGTGACGGCGGGGGTCAGCCCGGCGCATTTCACGCTATCCGACCTGGCGGCGGCGGATTTTCGCACCTTTTGCCGGCTGTCGCCCCCCTTGCGCAGCGAGGCGGACCGGCGCGCCGTAATCGCAGCGATCGGCGACGGCACCATCGATGTTATCGCCTCATGCCACGATCCGCGCGGACCGGAGGACAAACGGCTGCCCTTTGCCGATGCCGAGCCGGGGATGGCGGGGGCCGAGACTTTGCTGGCGCTGACGCTGACTTTGGTGCGCGATGGGGTGATCCCGATGGGGCGCGCGTTTGAGTTGCTGGCTGGCAATCCGGCGTCGCTGTTGGGGGTCAATGCCGGGGTTCTGGCGGTGGGTGCGGAGGCGGATATCGCGCTGATCGAACCGACGCGCCCCTGGGTGGTCAGCAGCGACCGCATGGAGGCCAGCGCCGGCAACACCCCGTTCGACCGGTTGCCGGTGGCGGGGCGGGTGACCGGGCTGTTCAAGGGCGGGGTGCGGGTTCGCTAGTGGATTGATTTTGACATTTGCATCCCCTGGCGGTTGGGATGGGTCTGCAAATGTCAAAATCGTAAAATCCACTAGAATCAAAATCTTCTAGTGGTCCGAAAAGATTCTGACATTCGAGCGCCACTTGGCCTCAAGCGGTATCGAATGTCAGAATCGGACCACTAGGGGGGGTGGGGAGCAGTCGTCAGGCTAACCCGTGGCATAGTGCCTTAACGATGCGAGTTTTCGGATCATAAACTATGCGTATGAATGAGCATCCACCGTCGGATGGCGGTTCCACTTCCCGGATGCCGTCAACCCATTTTCGTTGCGCTGCGGAATGGTCGTAGCGGTGGCCTTGATTATCCAGGAATACCATGTAGCGGCCAACAATCAGGTTTCCTTTCCTTGCGTAATAGCGATCGTAAAGCTCCAGTTTTGCCGCTCCTTTGGGAAGCTGCACCTGTTCTTCGATCTGCTGCATCAGTTGGGTATGCTGGCGTTCCCCTGCTGAGGAACAGGCCGCGAGATTGAATGCAGACAAAATAACGAAGCGCTTCATGAGCATAACGTGTCAGAGTATGGGAACGTCCGCAAATAAGCGCCTTCCGACAGCATCTTGGGGCGGGGACGGCTGAGCAGCACGACCGAATTCGCCCCCTTACCCTACGGACGATCCATAAACGAAAAACGCGGGCCGATTGCCGGCCCGCGTTCCTCTCCATGCGCTGGAACTCGATGGATCAGTGGTGCGCGGCGGACATCGCCAGGGCGCCGTGCCCATCCTTGGCCGAACTACCCTTGACCGGGGCGTGCGGCGCGGGATGCGCGGCTGCGGCGATGCGGGTGGCGGGGCCTTTGGTGCCGGGGATGGCTACGGCTGGCGGCGCGGTCACTGCGGCTGTGCGGTGGGCCACTGCGTGGGCAATCGGGGCGTGGGCAGCGGGCGCGCGAACGGCCAGCGCAGTGCGAACCGGCGCGCTGCCCATGGGCGCGTGGCCCTCGGCATAGGCGAAGCAGGCGCCGCCGCTGCCACGGATGCTGCTGCACAACCCGCCGGCCGAGGCGCTGTCAAAGCCGCCGGCTGCGACACGCCAGAAGGTGCGGCCATTCACCACCGCGCGGGTGATGCTGAGCACGTGGCCATGCAGCGCGGGATTGTGCAGGGCGAAGCTTTTGCGGGCGCGCTCGGCGTTGGACTGGCTGATGAAGGCGCCGAATTGCACCATGCGGTCGCCGTGCGCCATGGGGGCGGCATCGTCGGCGCGGGGCTCGACGAAATGCGGCGCGGGGGGCGGGGATGGGAAAGCAGCGGCGAATTGCTGCGGAATAGGGGCCGGCACCGCCTCGGGAGCGGGCTCGGGAACGACTGCGTTGACAGCCAGATTGACCGGAGCGCGGGTTTCGGGGACGGCGGCGATGGCGATGGCGACCACGGGGGGCAGTTCGGCACGCGCGCCGTTGGCGAGCGCCGGAAGTTCGACCGGTGCGGGTGCGGGCGCCGGCTCAGCAACGGCAATTTTGACCGGCGTCGCTACGGGCGCGGGCACTGGCACGGGCACTGGCACTGGCACTTGATCGGCCACGGCGAGGTTGGCGGCGGGCGCGGCGGACAGCGCCAGCCTCTGCGGCAGCCCGCTATCGGCGCGCATGGATACGCCAAGCAGCGCGGCAACGCGGGTGCGATAGGCCTCTGGCTGGGCATGCGCGGCCCAACCGGTCAGGCGGGCCTCAAGCTTGTCGGCGGGAACATCGAAAGTCGCCATCAGCCGCGCATCGGCCCAGCGCCCGTCGAGCGCGAAAGCATAGGCGAGGTTCTGGCGCAATTGCGGTGTGCTGTCCCCGGAGCGCAGCGTTGCGCCCAGCACCGCGACGCCGCGCCCGGTCTCTCCGGCCAGCGCCAGCGCCAGCCCGTAATCGCTGACCGGCATGCCCTCGCGCGCGGCGTCCAGCACGGCAAGCGCATCATGGCCGCGCCCGGCGGCAATATCGGCCAGCGCCAGGCTGAGCGCGGTATGTGCGCTGGCATCGCCCAGCGTCTGCGCGTCGGCCAGCACGCTGGCGGCGGATTCGAAGCGCCCCTCGCGCAGATAGGCGTGGCCCAGCGCGGTGCGCAGATCCTTGTCACGCGGAGCGGCGGCCAGCGCGGCCTCGCCCACCGAAATCGCCTCGCCACTTGCGCCGGCGGCGACCAGCTTCTCGACATGCCCCGCCGGATCACGGTCCTTGGCCAGCGCCGGATTGCCCGCCAGCAGCAGCACGGCGGCAAGCGCCCCGGCGATGCTGGAGCGTGCAGCGACGGGCAGGCGATTGTAGGGGGCAGTCATCGTGGAGTTCCTTTGGACGGGGGCAGGTCCTTGGTGGAATGCAAACATCAGCGGCGCTCCCGCACTTGGGCGGCGAGGCGGACGGCCTCGGGCGAGTCGGCCATCAGCTGATCGAGCGCCTCGATCAGCAGGGTCTGGGCGCTGCGGCCCGCCAGCGTGCAGGCCAGCCGCAATTGCAGATGGCGCTCACTGTCGAGACGCAGGGTGAAGGCGGCGCGGCGTCCATCGGCCAGCGCGGAGCGGCGAGCGGGAGCTGCGGCCTGCGGGCGCGGGGTCGGTGCACGGGGCTGGGCTTTGGCGATGGGGACGATCTGGGCCGTGGGTTGGGGCTTTGGCCCAGGCTGAAGCTGGGGCTGAAGCTGGGGCTGAAGCGCGGTTTCCACGGCTTCCGGCTCCGGCCCGGCGGCCGTTTGAGGGACGTGGCCCCCGGAGTGTTGATCGGGGTGACCCTCGCCCATATCGTTCCAGCCGAGATCGTCCTCGGGCGCGTGATGGGCGCCGGCATCCTCGGGGAAGGCGCGCGCCAGTGCCTCGTGGTAATCGCCCACCGGCGGCATCGATTGAGGCAGCGCGGGGCGCATGGCGGGGCGCGCCGCACCCTTGCGGGCCAGCAGCGACGGGGTCAGCGACGCAAAGCTCTTGAATTCGGTCATGGACGGCCCCCTCTCACGATCCCGCGACGCGGCGGCCGAAGCCCCCGGTCGGGCGGTGGAGGCCGGGCTGGCCGTGACTGACGCCGGGTGGCGCGAAGATGGTGCGGCGGAAGTTCTTCTCCAGCCGGTCGGCGATATAGGTCCACAGGCCGACGACTTCCTGCGCCGAGCGCCCGTTCGGATCGACCTCCATCACGGTGCGGCCATCGATCATCGAGGCGGCAAAATCGGTGCGGTGGTGCAGCGTGACCGGCGCGACGGTGCCGTGCTGTGACAGCGCGACGGCGGCTTCGGCGGTAATCCTCGCCTTGGGCGTGGCGGCGTTGACCACGAAGATCAGCGGCTTGCCGGCGCGCTCGCACATATCGACGGTGGCACCGACCGCGCGCAGATCGTGCGGGCTGGGCCGGGTGGGGACGACGATCAACTCGGCAACCTGGATCACGCTCTGAATCGCCATGGTAATCGCGGGGGGCGTGTCGATCACTGCCAGGCGAAAGCCCTGTTGGCGCAGAAGGGCCAGATCGGAGGACAGCCGCGCCACCGTGGTTTGCGCAAAGGAAGGGTATTCATCGGCACGCTCGTTCCACCAATCGGCGAGGCTCGCTTGTGGGTCGATGTCGATCAGCACCACCGGACCCGCGCCCGCGCGCTGGGCCTGCACGGCGAGGTGGCCCGAAAGGGTGGTCTTGCCAGAGCCACCTTTCTGCGATGCCAGTGCCAGAACGCGCAAAGCCAATTCCCCCGAATGCCGCACAATTGGTGCCAATGTCTGTCGGGATCGCAGATCGTTCCTAAGATTGGGTTAACACGGCCCGCAGTTTGCCGGGAAAAACCCTTGGAGGCCGGCAGTTGGGAGCGCGGAAAGGCTTTGCTAACCATAGCCTCACTATGGCATTTGGCGGCGGAGATTTCGGGCGCGGGCGGAACAGGTCGCGCACGGTGGCAGAGGATTTGGTATGAACTGGCAGCTTGGCAAAAGCGTTCGCATACGGGGGCTGCTCCACGTGGTGCCGATGATCGCCGCCGTGATGGTTGTCCCTGCGTCGGCGCAAACCCCGCCAGCGGCGCGAGCGGCGGGGGCGATCACCTCCAAAACCGGGGTCGATGCGTGGTCGCGCGGCGATTTTCTGGGCGCGGTGCGGGTGTGGCAGCCGCTGGCGGCGCGCGGCGATGTCGATGCGCAATTCGATCTGGCGCAGGCGTACCGGATGGGGCGCGGCGTGCCGATCGATCTGGCCAAGGCCGAGGACCTCTATGGCCGTGCAGCCGCGCAAGGGCATTTGCAGGCCGGCGATCTGTACGGGGTGCTGCTGTATCAGCGCGGCGAGCATGCGGCAGCGATGCCCTATCTGCGCGCGGCGTCGGATCGCGGCGATCCGCGAGCGCAGTTTCTGGTCGGCATCTCGCTGTTTAACGGCGATGGCGCGGTGAAGGATTGGGTGCGCGCCTATGCGCTGGTCAGCCTGGCCCAGCAGAGCGGGTTGCCACAGGCGCGCCCGGCGCTGGCCCAGATGGACAAATTCATCCCGATCGAACAGCGCCAGCAAGCCGTGGCGATGGCCGGCGAGATCGCGCAACAGACCGAGGCGACGCGCGCGAGACAGATGGCTGTGGCTGATCTGGGTACGCATGTGCCGGCGGCCGGCGCGGGCATGGTTGGGGGCGCGGCGCTGACGACGCATATGGCCATGAAGGACGCAGGGGCTGGCATGGTTGGGGCTGGCATGGCTGCTCCCGGAGCGAGCTTTGCACCGGCGCGGCCTTTGGCGCAGCGAGCCGCGCCCGTCTATACCCCGCCGCAGGCAAGTGGCGGGGCTGCGCCGATGGTGGGGGATGGCATCAATGCCGGCTATGCGCCGCCGCATCTGCCGCCCGCGCCGACGATCCGCCCGCGCGCGCCCTATGCGATGGCGCCGACGCGCGAGGTTCCGCCCACCGCGACTCGCCCCGCCCTGGCCTCCGCGACGCATATGCGTCCGCCCGCCGAGGAGACCGCCGGGATGGCGCCCGAGGCGGCGCCGCTGGCTTCGACGGTCGGGGGGGCCTGGAAGGTTCAACTGGGCGCATTTGGCGTGGCCGCCAATGCCGAGGCGATGTGGAGCCGGGTCAAGGGCATGCCGGGCATTGCCGGGCATACCAAGATGCTGGTGCCGACCGGCAAGGTCAACCGGCTGATGGCCGGCGGCTACAGCGCGCAGGGCGCGGCATTGGCCTGTCACAGCCTGGCGGCATCGGGCGTGTCCTGCATCGCCACGCGGAACTGATCTTTCCCCGGCCCGCTTCTCGCGCCATGCGCACGGGAGGAGGTGGCGGCGTGTGCGCTCAATATGGTTCGTTTTGTCGAATGTATGTGCCATTCGTTAAATCTTCGCAGGTGCAGCAATGCGCTTTGCAAGCCGCGGCCAATGGGTTAGGCTGCTCCGCATACGGTCGGACCTTCGCGCTGTAGCGACGCCCGGGCCTGCACCGCTGTTCTAGACGAGGCCCCCCGCATGCTGATCCGCGCCGGATATGATATCGCCTTTTCCGCCGACCAGCCGGTGCCGATGCTCGCCAATCTCAGCGTGCATGCCAGCCGCAACAAGGACCTGCGCACCGCCCAGCGCATCTTCACGAGGCCCGACGTGCCGGTTTATGATTACATCGACGGGTTCGGCAATATCTGCACGCGGCTGATCATTCCGGCCGGCGGCATCACAATTTCCTGCGGCTTCGTGATCGAGGACCCATATGAGCCTGACCCGGTGGTGCCCGAGGCGCGGGCGCTGCCGGTTGAGGAATTGCCCGATGACGTGGTGCGCTTCCTGATCCCCAGCCGCTATTGCGAGACCGACCTGCTGACGCCCTATGCCTGGGGGCTGTTCGGGCATCTGGCGCCGGGCTGGGGCATGGCCGCCGCCATCGTCGAGTGGACGCATAACCACATCCGCTTCGACTATCAGATGGCGCGCCCCACCAAGACCGCGTGGGATGTGTATCACGAGCGGGTCGGGGTGTGCCGCGACTATGCGCATCTGGCGATCACGCTCTGCCGCTGTATGAACATTCCGGCGCGCTATTGCACCGGCTATATCGGCGATATGGACCTGAAGAATCCCGAGGGCGATATGGACTTTTCGGCGTGGTTCGAGGCCTATCTGGACGGGCAGTGGTATGTGCTGGACGCAAGGCACAATATCCCGAGGCGCGGGCGGATTTTGATGGCGCGCGGGCGCGATGCGGCGGATGCGGCTCTGACGACGACATTCGGCCCGGTGGGGCTGGCGCGGTTTCAGGTGTATACGGATGAGGATCTGGTAGGAATCTAAGAGGTGGCCTGGCAAAACTGGACAGTGGGGTAAGTGGATTTTCTGGTGCAGTCAGTCTAACGCGAACCCGTCTCCACACGATGCGGCTTAGGCTTTGAGCACGACTGCTCCGCTCGCGATTACCTGCCGCTCCGCCAGGGCGGCGGAGCGTCGTGTCTTGTAGGTTCGACGGTCGACGAGGTGGCGGTCGAGGTTGAAGTGGTTGCTGATGGAGCCGTGGACGGAGGCGAACTTCTGGAGAGTGTGCATTCGACGGAATCGAAGCATTGCCCGCTCGCGTCGTCGGAAGGGCAGATGGCTGTTCTCCACCCGGTTGTTGAGCCACCGGCCTATCTCACGGCGATCGAGATTGCCGAGCTTGCGCATCGCCGCGGGATAGGACCGCAGTCCGTCGGTAACGATTACCTCAGGCCGACCGTGCCGCTTCAGCGCCTTCTTCATGAAGGTCAAAGCTGCGGCTTTGTCCCGTTTCTTTGTCACGAAGCTCTCGAGGATCTCGCC
>JANXUK010000029.1 GCA_025356275.1 Sphingomonadales bacterium
CTTCTAGTGGTCCGAAAAGATTCTGACATTCGAGCGCGACTTGGCCTCAAGCGGTATCGAATGTCAGAATCGGACCACTAGAGTCTTTGTTTTCGCATCGTTTATTGCCAAAAACCGGTTCCCACTTTTTGGCACGATGCTCTAGACCTGCGTCACCGCCGCCGCGCCCTGTAACCCGTCGCTCCGCGCCTCGATCCACACCCGCCCCCGCCCGCCGCGCGCCTGTAAGCGCAGGATGGCCAAGGCCTGCCCGCGAAAGCTCTGCGCTGTCGCGCTCTGGAATGAACCGACGGCCAGCGGGTTGCCGCTGCCGAAGCCGGCCAATTGCGCCGGGCCATTCACCGTCAGCGTGATCGCACGCGCATCATCGGGCAGCACGCGCCCGCCAGCATCGACCACCGCGATCCCCACGTAAGCCAGCGCCTCCCGCCCTCGCATGCCCGAGGCCGGCTCCGCCACCACACGCAAGCCCGCCGCCGGCCCCACGCTCTCCAGCCGCCGTCGTGCGATCTCCGCCCCGCCGCGATAGGCAACCGCCTCCAGCACGCCGGGGGCGTAGGGCACGCGCAATTCGGCCTGCATCCTGTCCGCCGCACCAATCGCCACCTCGGCCACCTTGGCGCCGTTCAGCGTCAGCACTACGCGGTCACCCACGCTATACACCCGCACCAGCATCGCCCGACCCGCCTCGGTCCAGCTCCAACTTTGCAGCTCATCATGCCAGCCCCACGGCGCCACCGCCTCGACCTTGCCGCCCGGCGCGGGACGCTGCACCGCGACCTCCAGTTTGCTCACCCCCCAGGCGACATCGCGCGCAAATGAAGGCGCCTTGCGTCCGCCGATCAGATCGATATCGCCGCACCACGATACCACCCACGGCCACCCGACCATGCTGATCGCGGCGGCTGGGGGCTTTACCAGACTGGTCGACCCCACCCCCGCTTCACCCAGATAATCCATCGCCGTCCACACGAATTCGCCCATGAAATAGGGCGCGCGAGCCATTAACGCCGCATAATCGAAGCAATCACGCGGGAATGTCTCGGAGGCATAGACCACGCGTTCGGGATGCGTGGGATGCTCGGGTTCGATCGCCGGCATGCGGTAATTGTAACCGGGCACGTCGAGGAATATGGTAGAGGCATTGTCCGCCTTGCCGGCGAAACCCGCGCGCGCGGTGCCGTCCGCCGCGACCATCACTGGCCCCAGCACGCCGTTCAAGGCAGCGGTCACCGGGCGCGTCGGGTCGAGCCGGCGCACCATGTTGGCCAGCTTCCATTCCCATTCCACCCCGGCTGGGGTCGACCGGTTGGGGATTTCGTTGCCAATGCTCCACATAATGACGCTCGGGCTGTTGCGCGCCGAAAGGACCAGCGCCTCCACCACCTCCTGCCAATGGTCGGGAAACTGGTTCGAAAAATCATCGGGCAGTTTGGGCCATTGCCACATGTCAAAGGCTTCATCGATCATCAGCATGCCGAGCCGATCGCAAGCCTCCCGCAAGGACCGCGACGCCGGGTTGTGCGACGAGCGGATGGCATTGTAGCCACGCGCCTTCAGCAGCCCGATGCGACGCGCATCGGCATCGGGATAGGCGCAGGCGCCCAGAAGGCCATTGTCATGGTGAATACAACCGCCGCGCAGATTCATATGCTCGCCGTTGATGGCGAGGCCCCGCTCGGCGTCCATGGTGACGATGCGGATGCCGAAATGCTGACTTATGCGATCGAGCACCTGCTCTCCACGCCGCAACTCGACCTCCAGCGTGTAGAGATTAGGGTTGTCGGGCGACCACAGCTTCGGTGTTGCCACCTGCAATTGCGCACCGCCCTTGCTTGCCGCCGCCGTGCGCGCCTCGGCCACCACCGCGCCGCCTGTATCGCGCAGCCGCGTGAGTACATGCAGGCCCGGCCCGCCATCCAGCACCTCGCTGGCCACCGCCACCACTGCCCCGCCCGCATCGATGCGCCGCGTCGACGCCGCCACGCCCCACCGCGCCAGCCGCGCGCCCGCCGGCAGCACATCGAGCCGCACCTGCCGGTATAGGCCCGAGCCCGAGTACCACCGGCTGTTCTGACCAAGGTTGCGCACGCGCAGTGCCAGCACATTGTCGCCTCCACGGTGGAGAAACGGGGTCAGATCCACCGCAAACGGGCGGTATCCGTGGTAATTCTCGCCGACGCTATGCCCGTTAAGCCAGATGTCGCTATGGCCATTGATACCATCGAACAGCAGTTCGACCCGGGCGTCCGCCGCCAGCCCGCCTCCGTGGAAATGCTTGCGATACCAACCCTCTCCGCCCTGGGTAAAGCCGGTGGCGGTGCCGGCCTTGGAATGCCGCTCGAACGGGCCGATCGCGCCCGGAAACTCGGCGTCGGGCAGATCCTCGATGCTCCAGTCATGCGGCAGATCGACCACGCGCCACGCGGCATCGGCGAAAGACGCGGTCTCCTGCCCGACGCCCACATCGGCGCCCGCGCCGCGCCGGAACCGCCAGTTTGCATCGAACGCCTGATCGCGCCCGGCTCGCAGAGCCGGCGCTGCCGCCACAGCCGACCCCAGCGGCGCCAGCATCGCTGCTGCCCCCGCCGCGCCCGACAGCGCCAGCACTTGCCGCCGGTCGGCATTCCAGACATCGCTCACAATTGCGGCCCCAGTGCTTTCAACCCGACATCGATCCGATCCAGCGCATCGGGTTTGATCGCGCCGAACGCCACCAGATCCTGAAACGAAAAATTGCCCAGATGCTGCTTCAACGCCCCGACAGTAACGAGAAACGCCATCTCCGGCGCCTCCCGCAGCACCATCGCCCATGCCGCCGGGTTGGCCATCAGGTCGGCGATCGCGGTGTTGCGGGTATCGAGGATGCGCGCCAGCCGCACCGGCTGCACGAAAACCATCGCCGGCGGATAATTGGGTGCGTCCATCATCTCGTCCCGTTTTGCAATATCCCGGTGATGCCGCCTATGCCCCCGAGCCACAAGGGAGCCGGCGCGATTTAGCGCCTTGCGATCCGCGCCCCGCCCCCCTATGAGCGCGCCTGCCGATGCGGCGCGTGCGGTCCGACCTGCGCGCGGTTCATCGGTCAGTCGGCAAGCAGCCGCTGCGATGCGTGGGCCCTTAGCTCAGTCGGTAGAGCAACTGACTTCGTATGGAGTCGCCGCCGGGAAACCGGCGGATGAGATGGTGTCAAAGTCGGGGAACCCGTCCGCGTCGCGGCGACGGCAATCCCGAGCCAAGCCTTTCGGCGCAAGCCGGGAGGAAGGTGTAGAGGCCTGATGGCACCCGCCTAAGCCCGGTCCGCCGGGTATGGTGAAGGGAAGGTCCAGACCACGAACCCCGGCAACGGGGGCGGCGAAAGCCGAAGTGGGAGGTTAATCAGTAGGTCGCTGGTTCGAATCCAGCAGGGCTCACCACGCACAACATTCGCATGGCCCGCAAGGGCGCGCCCCTAGTGGTCCGATTCTGACATTCGATACCGCTTGAGGCCAAGTCGCGCTGGAATGTCAGAATCTTTTCGGACCACTAGAAGATTTTGATTCTAGTGGATTTTACGATTTTGACATTTGCAGACCCATCCCAACCGCCAAGGGATGCAAATGTCAAACTGAACGACTACCGGCTGATGCCGGTAGGTTCGCCAGCCACGGCTGAAGCCATCGCAATGTGGCCCGAGCGCGCGGTGCAAAAAGCCGGGTGACAGTGGACATTGATGCTTGTAGCCGACACCCTGCCCGGC
>JANXUK010000030.1 GCA_025356275.1 Sphingomonadales bacterium
GTGATGAAGATCATCTGGGCGACATGGACTTCAAGGTGGCCGGCACCTCCGAGGGCATCACCACGATGCAGATGGACATCAAGGTCGCGGGCATCACCCGCGAGATCTTTGCCGCCGCGCTGCATCAGGCCAAGGATGGCCGCGCCCACATCCTGAACGAGATGACCAAGGCGCTGGGCACCGCCCGCACCGAGCTGTCGGCGCATGCGCCGCGTATCGAGACGCTGCAGATCGACAAATCGAAGATCCGCGAAGTCATCGGCACCGGCGGCAAGGTGATCCGCGAGATCGTCGCGGAAACCGGCGCCAAGGTCGATATCGACGATGAGGGCCTGATCAAGCTCAGCTCGTCCGATCCGGCACAGATCGAGGCCGCGCGTCAGTGGATCCTCGGCATTGTCGAGGAGGCCGAGGTCGGTAAGGTCTATAGCGGCAAGGTCGTGAACATCGTTGATTTCGGCGCGTTCGTGAACTTCATGGGCGGCAAGGACGGTTTGGTCCACGTTTCGGAAATGCGCAATGAGCGCGTCGAGAAGCCGGGCGATGTCGTCTCCGAGGGTCAGGCCGTCAAGGTCAAGGTGCTGGAGATCGATCAGCGCGGCAAGGTTCGCCTGTCGATGCGCGTTGTCGATCAGGAAACCGGCGCCGAGCTGGAAGATACCCGTCCCGCACGTGAGCCGCGTGCCGGTGGGGATCGTCCGGGCGGCGACCGTCCGGGTGGTGATCGCGGCGATCGCCGTCCGCCCCGCAATGATCGTGGTGGTGGGCGTGATGATCGCGGCGGCCGGGATCGTGCTCCGCGCGGTGATGGCGACCGTGGGCCGCGCAATCAGGGCAGTGGCCGCGATCGCGAAGCTACCGCTGGCAACCCCGACCATATGCCGGCGTTCCTGCGCGACGATTGATCCTTCGCGAGAGCGTGATGACAAAAAGCGGGTACCGGTTTTTGTCGATAGATCACGCCACAACGGGGACTCTACAAGAAAAAGGGCTCGCCGTGAGGCGGGCCCTTTTTTCGTGCGGTCAGGCGGTCGCCGGCGCCTTCATCCGGATCTGGCCGAGGAAGTCGCCCTTGGCCACCGCCACGCCATTGGCCCGCAGCACCGCATAGGCGGCGGCGGCGTGGAAATAGAAATTGGGCATCGCGAAGCTCAGCAAATAATCCTGTCCGGTGAAATCCATTTGCCGCTCACCGATTTTGAAGCAGGTGTCCTTGTCGGCTACCGCGTCGACCGCGCTGCGATCAACCTTGCGCAATACCGCGATGGCGTCGGCAATGCGCGTCTTCAGCGTGGCAAAATCGGTGGGCGGCGGCGCAAAGCTGGGCGAAGTCATGCCGGCCATCGTGCCGACAATCGAGTCTGCCGAATGGAAACAGGCGGCGGTGATCTGGCGGGCGAAGGGCCACATGTCGGGCGCCAGCGTCGCCTCGGTCAGCGCGGTGTCGGGCAGGGCCGCCGCGCGGCAATGCGCCTCGGCCTTGTCGAGCATGCCCGATAGCGCGGGCAGAACCTGAAGAAACGCGGGGACTGTGGCGTCATACAGCGAAATTGGCATCATCGGCTCCAGGCGCGAAAGGCGCTTGCCGGCAAGCTATACGATATGCCGCGCCTTGGCCAATCCGCCATCAGGCGGCGCGAGCCTCCGCGATCCGGCTGTCCGGTGCGACGACAATGCGGTTGCGGCCTTCGGATTTGGCGCGGAACAGCGCCTCGTCGGCAGCGCGCAAGGCGGAACGCGCGTCGGCATGCGCATAGACATCGGCGACCCCCGCCGAGAAGGTTACCTTGCCGAAGGGCAGGTCGTTGGCGCGATTGACCAACCGCCGCTCGGCCTGCTGGCTGCGTGCGGTTTCCAGCAGGCTGCACGCCTGATCGAGGGCATAGCCGCGCAGCAGCACCACGAATTCCTCACCGCCATGCCGCGCGACATGGCAGCCATTATGCGCCACCCGCGCCAGGCTTTGCGCGATGGAGCGCAGCACGCGGTCGCCGGCCTCATGGCCGTGACGGTCGTTGATCGCCTTGAAATGATCGACGTCGCAGAACGCCACGCATAGCGGTTCGCCGGTCAGTCGGGCTTCGTCATATTCGCTGGCGAAATGCGCTTCGAAGGCGCGGCGGTTGGGCAGGCCGGTCAGCTGGTCCTCCTCGGCGCTGCGGCGCGCGTCGGACAGGCTGCGGCTCAGCGCCTTGGTTTGCAATTCGCTGCGCGCCATGTCCTTTTCGAGCGCCCGCGTGCGGTCCAGCATGGCACTGGCCAGGCCGGCCAGCTCGCCGAGCAGGCCGCTCATCTGCTGCGGGTTGATCAGCTCGTCGACATGGCTGGCCAGCGCCGATTTGTAATCCTTGGCGGCGATCTTGGCAGCCTGGGTGGTGCGGCTGAATTCGTCGAGATTACCGGCGAGATGCGCCATCATCTCGTCCACCGCGTCGTTCTCGTTGGCGCCAAACGTCTCGCGGCGGGCGCATAGCAGCCATTCGGGGGTGAGCGGTTCGCCCGCCTCGATCCGGGCATCGATCATCCGGCACAGCCGTCCATCGGCGCGCGTGGCATAGAGATGCGCCAGCGACAGCGTGATGTCGCTGATTTCCAGGTCATGCGCGATCAGAAAGCGGGTGATGCCCGCCAACACCTCCTGACGCGCGGCGGGCAGCGGATCGCACGGCGCGCCAACCTCCGCATGGCGCCCGAAACCCAGCCAGCGTAGCAGCCTGGGAGCGCGGTCAGGATGCGCAGCATGGTGCGCAGACGGAGGGGGCTGGGGCGCGTTCATTCCGTGTTGAACGGCAGTGTGGCAGCAAAGTTAAGCCGGCTGCCCCATCCGGCCAGCCCCCCATCCGGCCAGCCTCAATCCTGCTATCCCCCAAATCCTGCTATCGAAGCCGCGAACTTCCACCGAACGGCAGCGGCGGGGGAGGGCGGCGATGCCCGCGCGGCAATTGCGCCTGATAGGCGCGGCCGCAATGGTCGACGCAATAGGGAAAGCCGGGATTGACCTTCTCACCGCAGAAATGGAAATCGGCCTCGCCCGGATGCCCCATCGGCCAGCGGCAGATGCGGTCGTTGAGGTCGAGCAGGCTGGTTTTCGCGGCGATGTCGGCGCTGGGCTTGGCCGGAACCAGACGGCGGGGCGGGGCGGGGGGGATTGGCGCCTGCTGATCGCCCGGGCCCTGACGCAGGAAGCCGCCAGGCCCCACCGATACGATGCGCGGGGAAGGGGGCGGGGTTGGTGTCGGCGCGGCCGAGGCATCGACCGGGCTGGCGAGCGCGGTTGAGGTCGGAGCTGACGCCGGCGCGGCGACGCGAGGCGGCGCGGCGGGGGTGTACGCACGCGGTGCCGCAGCAGCGGCAGGTTCCACGATGCTGGAGGTATGGGCGCTGGCGGCTTCGGGCGCCGGCGGCGCGGCCGGTTTGACAGCGCGCGGCGCAGGCGCGGGTTCCGGCTCGCGTTCGTTGGGCTTCACCGGCGAGGGGCGCGCCTTGAGGCCAAGGCGATGCGCCTTGCCGATCACGGCATTGCGGCTGACCCCGCCAAGATTCTCGGCGATCTGAGATGCGGTGGAGCCGCCTTCCCACATCTTGGTCAGCCGCGCGATGCGTTCGTCGGTCCAGCTCATGCTCAGCTCAATTCCTTGTTTCGGTGCCGGGTTGGCGCACGTTTGATGGGGGATTGAGCCCGCACCAAAGCCGCTTGCCACTGGCCCGCTCACCCGATAGTCGCCAGCGCATGCCCGATCAACCCCGCAATGCCCCGCCCGCCCTGCATAACGCGCCAGATGGCGATATGCGCAATTTCGCAGCCCCCAATTTCCCAGAACAGGGCGTGCCGGTGATCCACCGGGTCAATTGGCTCGGCCTGTGGACGCTCTATATGAAGGAGGTGCGCCGCTTTTTCAAGGTACAGACCCAAACCATCTGGGCACCCGCCATCACCACGCTGCTGTTTCTGGTGATCTTTTCGCTGGCGATGGGCCGGGGCGGGCGCATCGTGCTGGGGGTCAATTTTGCGACATTCGTGGCGCCGGGGCTGATCGTGATGGGGATGATGCAGAACGCGTTTGCCAATGCCAGCTTCAGTTTTCTGTCGGGCAAGATTCAGGGCACTATCGTCGATCTGTTGATGCCGCCGTTGTCCGAGGGGGAGTTGATGCTGGCGCTGATCGCGGGATCGATGACGCGGGCGGTGCTGGTGGGCTTTGCGCTGGCGGCGGCGATGTTGCTGTGGCCGGGGGTGGATCTGCGGGTGATGCATCCATGGGCGGTGGTGTGGTTCGGGCTCAATGGCGCGGCGATGCTGGCGTTTATCGGGCTGATCTCGTCGATATGGGCCGAGAAATTTGATCACAATGCCGCCGTGACCAATTTCATCATTCAGCCGATGTCGCTGCTGTCGGGCACGTTCTATGTGATCGACAATCTGGCGCCGGCGTTTCAGACGGTCAGCCGGCTCAACCCGTTCTTCTATGTCATCAGCGGCTTTCGCTTCGGCTTTCTGGGGCGCAGCGATATTGGCGGCAGCAATCTGGCGGTGCTGCACGGGGCGCTGGGGCTGGGTGTGCTCAATGTGATCCTGGCGGCGGCGACCTATGCGCTGCTAAGATCGGGGTGGAAGCTCAAGAGCTGAGCTTGCTTCGCGGCTAGTGGTTCGTTTCCGACATTTGCATCCCTTTCGGCAAGGGCAGAGGCAAATGTCGGAAAACATAAGAACCACTAGATATTATCTTGTTTCTAGTGGATTTTATGATTTTGACATTCGAAAGCACCCTTTGCCGCAAGCGGGACGCGAATGTCAAAATCAATCCACTAGGGCCGATCGACAGTCAGTTCAGGTGTCGCCGAGCCGAAGACGACCGCAGGGCAAAATTGTGGTTATCCGGGACCCGGAGCGCATCGTACTTCAGTACGCGAGCACCGGAAGCTCGGAGAACCGCGATTTGCAGTCCCGCCTGGGCTGACTGTCGATAGGCCCTAGTGGCTAAGCCCGTGCCGCAGCGGATAGCGGGTGCCGTCGAAATCATCGAACACCTCCTCCAGCGCTGGATGGTCGATCGGGCCGCCGATGCTGTCGGCTACCAGATTCTGCTGGCTGACATAAGCGATGTAGCTCGATTCCTCATTCTCGGCGAACAGGTGGTAGAACGGCTGCTCGCGCTGGGGCCGAACCTCGGCAGGGATCGATTCGTACCATTCCTCGCTATTGGCGAAAACCGGGTCGACATCGAACACCACGCCGCGAAAATCATGCAACCGGTGGCGCACGATATCGCCGATGGCAAAGCGCGTCTTGGCGGCGCGCGGTGCCTCTATCCGGCGGCCGGCCTGGGGGGAGAAGAACTTCGCGCGATCCATGGCCCAGATATAGGGGTGGCGCGTTCAGGAAACAAGCGAACCTGCGTACCCGATCGCGGGCGGACGATTTTCGGGGCTTGGCAAGCGCTGCGCCATCGGCTAACCGCCCGGCTCCCGACCGGACAGCGCCTCGGCGCCCCAACCACTTTGCGGAGAGGTGGCAGAGTGGTCGAATGCACCGCACTCGAAATGCGGCATGCTCGCAAGGGCATCCAGGGTTCGAATCCCTGCCTCTCCGCCAATTCCTGCCAAACCGGCAGTTTTCTGCAAACCTTAGCAAATCAGCCACTATTTGGCTGTATGCTGTCACACTTTCTGTTACACTTTGACCCTGTCGAGTGGGAGTGTGGATCGCGTGACGCGCGTGAAAGATAGCAAATACCTGTGTGAGCGTGGCAGCCAGTTCTACTTCCGCCGATAAGCTCCGAAAAGCTCCGAAAGGGCTTGAATGGGCGTTCGGAGGGCAGGAGATCGTGACCGTCTCGCTCCGGACGGATAGCCTGAAAGAGGCCTGGACAGCGCTTGCTAAGGAACTGCTCAAGTTCGAGAAGACCGTCAAAGATGCAACGGCAGGGCGGTCACTACCTGTCGAGCCTGATAGCCATCCAACCCACATGCCAAGCAAGATTGAAATAGACGATACGGTCAGGGCGTGGCTTTCACAGCGGCTGGAGCGAGAGGCGAACGCGAGCTTCGCGGTCGGGCGCACAGAAGAGCACCTCAAAGAGCTAATCATGCATTAGCGGGACGTTCAAACGGGTTTGGGTATTATAGCCCGAGAGCCTGCGCTGACGATGATGTGGATAGCCGAGGCTTTGGTTCATGAAAAGAATGGACCGTTGAGGCGAGCGACCCACGATGGCGTTACCTGTGTCAAATGATCGCGCATGGGCAGACCGAGGTCAACGCTCGGTTTAAGCACGATTGGGAGGGTTCACCTCGCAAAGAGGGCGATGCGCGTTTTCTCCCCGACGAGTATCCGAGACGCCAGACGCTTGGCCTTTAATTAGTTCAAGCGCGGTTTGGGTTCGCTCAAGTGGCATAGCTGGCGATTGTTTAGCGAATGATTTGCTGGGCGAGGGCCATGCGACGCTGCAATACGCTTCATCGCTGGTATTGTAAGACACGTCGTCTATAAAAGCAGGTTCTGCCAAGAGGGCTTTGAACTTCGCTCGGAGGTCTTTGACCGGAAAATTGCCGCTGATGCCGACAGGCGGCCTCTCGCTCGCGCTGTTTTGTTGCTATCTGTTCTTTGGGGCCATGCCTTATGGCGGCATTGCCGCCGCGTTTCAGGAAATCACCCTTAACCGGATGCGCGGCCAAGTATCCGCAATCTATATGTTTGGGCTGAATATCATGGATATTGGAATCGGCCCGACGATCGTCGCGCTGATTTCGCGGTTTTATGGCGGGGATCTGATGATTAGTCGTGGGATTTCGACGGTAATAGGCATCATGGCGGGGTTGCCGATCGTGAGCTTACTGCCCGCGCTCACCTATTATCGCCGGGTGATCGTGGCCATGAAAGCGTAGCGGGAAACTCCTGCCGCCCTATTGGGCAAGTGGTAACAGCTTCATCGCGTCGGTTATTTCGATGCCTTCAACCCCTGAACCCCGCTTCGTGTATGAGCAATCGCGTTATCCTAAGCGAAAGCGTCGCTGCTGCGGCAAGGCAAAGGCTGGCTACCAGCAGAGGCAACCGATAACTCCCGGTCAGGTCGAACAGCGTACCCATGATCGCCGGGCCCAAAGCGCCGCCCAGCAGAAATAAGGCGTATATGCCGCCATAGGCTGTGCCATAAACGCTGGGCTGAAACAGGCGCGAAACGAGAAACGCGACAAGGTCGATTTCCGCACCTGCGGATAGTCCTAGCACCAAGGCGCCGGGCAGCGCGAACTGCACGCCTCCAACAGCAAGCAGCAGCAGTCCGCCCGCCGATACCGCAAAGAAGCTGGCGGCTACATACGCGGCCGGCACACGGTCGAGCAATAGCCCGGCAATGCCGCGGCCAACGATCACCGAAACTCCGATCGAACCAACAATCGTGCCTGCGTGTTGTGGTGACAGTCCGGCATCGCTCAACAGAGCAGGGAAATGGACGACAGTCCCCAGAACGCCAATCGCCGCCAGCAGAAATACAATACCAAGCAGTTGAAATGCTGGTTGCTCGATTACCGTCGATAGCGGTAGCAACGCCGGGCGCGCGATTTGCGGTTCGCCGTGCTGACGCAACAAGACTGCCACGATCGGAATGGCGATTACCACTACACTTGCCAGCAGCATGTAGCCGGCACGCCAACCGTGGACAGAGATATAGGGTGACAGCAAAGTCGGGATCAGCGCTGCGCCGACCCCGGTCGCCGCAAGCGTCACACCGAGCGCAATTCCGCGATGGCGGTCGAACGCACCGACAATCAACCGGGTATACGATAGCGGGGTAGATCCGATCGTAATCAGGGACAGGAAGAACGACAAGGCAAGGAATGCTGCCAGTCCCTTCGTCATCACACCCAACGCGGCGAATGACAGCGCCAGCAGCGCCATCGCGACCAACGCAGTGCGCACGGGGCCGATGCGGTCCATCAGCCGCCCAGTCGGTGCAGCAGCGATCGCAGCGCCCAGAGTCCCGACCAGCGGCCCCAGCGATGCCGCGCCCCGACTCCAGCCAAATTCTGCGGCCACGGGTTTCAGAAACACGCCGAGCGAGTAGAAATACAGCGAACTGACGCCGGTCGCGATGCCGATGAAGCTGCCCAATAGCAATTGCCAGCTGCGTCGGAACTCGCTCATGCGCCGATCATCGCGACAGCGCGGACCCAACCTGCGGAGGCGCGAGCGATTTTGACCGGGAAGCAGGCAATGGTGAAGCCGTGAGCGGGCAACGCTTCTAGATTCTGCAACTTTTCCATCTGGTAGTAGGGCATTTCGCGCCCAGCCTTGTGGCCTTCCCAGATTATTGCCGGATTGCCGGTCTCGGCATATTTTCGCGCGGTGTGCACAAACGGCGCGTCCCATGACCAGGCATCGGTACCGACGACCTGAACGCCGCGCCCGGTCAGATAGAGCGTCGCTTCGCGACCAATTCCGCAACCGCTGGCAACATAATCGGGGCCGCCATAAGCGGCGGATGCCGAGGTGTTGACCAGAACAATGTCGAATGGCGCGAGATCATGGCCGATCCGGGCGAGTTCGTCGGAAACATCGCTGGCTGATGCCACATAGCCATCGGCGAAATGGCGAAAATCCAGCTTTACGCCGGGGCGCCAGAACAGATCGAGCGGTGCCTCATCGATTGTCGGTGCGGCGCGCGCGCCATTGTCGGTGGTCGAATGGAAATGCCAGGGTGCATCCATATGACTGCCGCTGTGCGTCGACAGGCGCACCTCTTCGACCGCCCAGGCTTCGCCATCGGGCAAGTCTTGCCTGGTCAGGCCCGGGAAAAACGGCAGCATTTGCCCGACCCCGTCTTGGTGGTCCGAATATGTGATATGAGGTCGCAGCGCGGGTGGATCGGTCAGCACATCGTTGGTGATCGGCATCGAAATGTCGATGAACCGTGTGGTCACAGGGTCATTCCCTTGGGCACATGGGGTGCATTGATCGTTGTGCTGAGCGATCCAATGCCCTCCACTTCCAGGGTCACCAAATCACCGTGCGCCAGAAACCGTCCCAGTTCCAGGCCGCAGCCGCCGCCAACCGTGCCAGAGCCCAGCACTTCGCCCGGGTACAGGGTTTCCGACTGGCTGACATGCGCGATCATCTGGGCGAAGCTCCAATGCATTGTCGATGACGATCCATTGCTCCACAAATCGCCATTCACCGTCGCGCGCATCGACAAATTCGCTCCATCGATTTCATCTGCGGTCACAATGAGCGGCCCCAACACATTTGCGCCGTCAAAATCCTTGCCTTTGGCGGGCCCTAACGGACCCTGCATTTCGCGGAATTGTGCGTCTCGCGCGGTCAGGTCATTGAAAATAGTATAACCGAAAATATGCGAGGCCGCGTCCTCGACCGCGATGTCCTTGCCGCCCTTCCCGATGACGCAGGCCAATTCGAGTTCGTAGTCGATGATCGCTGAATAACGCGGCCAGGATATCACGCTGCCGTGCCCCGCGACCGCAAAGCGATTGCACTTGTAATAGATCGGCTGGTCGAACCAGATCGCCGGGATCGGTGGGGGTGCGGTCGGGGCGGGTGCTGCACCCAACCGTTCGCGGACTTTTGCGCCGTTCCATCCCGCCATCTGCATATGTTCCTCAAAGACGAGGAAGTCACGCATCTGGATCGGGCAGGGCAGCGGCGACAGCCATTTGACAGTGTCCGGCGCGATCGTCGGACCGACGGTGTCGACGATAGGACGAAGCTGCGCCAGACCTGCCGCACCCGCATCTATCAAGCTTTGCATCGAACGAAAGATTGCGCTGGTATCGCGGTCGCCGATGTCGATGATATCCCCATCCAGCGACAGCGCGCCCAGCTTTTCCATGCCGTCGTGCTCAAACGTCAAAAGGCGCATGTGATACTTTCCCATCCAGGACAGCTTGGGTCGAAAATTGGCGATCAGTTGGTCTGGCGAGTGCCGCGCGGCCATGGGTGGCGGACCAGCGATTGCGACAGCGCAAGCAGGGCGCCGCAAATGCAGATATCCTTCAGGAACAGCACAAGTGCGCCATAACCCAGATGCGCGAACGGGTTGTACATCACCGACGACACGCAGATGGTGTATATCGCCAGGCCCAGCGCCGCCCACCGCTCCCTGATGCCAAATACCAAAGCCAGCGCCATGGTGGTCGAAGCTACCATGGCGAGCACCAGTAATGGCGCCGCCGCGGGCACGCCGCGCGCCGCCATGTCGGTGAGTGTGGCTCGCCAGCCGTAACTGGAAACATGGTACCGCGCGGCATCAATGAACAGAAACGCCACCCCGATCCGCCCGATCCGCTCGACGATCCAGCCGGCGCGCGCCTGGACCAGCGTCCGACTGGCATGGCTATCATTGAGGGTATCATTCAGCATCGCGCTCAAAACGCTTTGGCAAGCTGGATACCAACCACCCGTGGCTGGTTGAAAAACGCCAGCGGGTAGCCAAATTGAACTTGTTCGGCAGCGACGACGCGCTTGTTGTTCAAATTCTTGCCGTATAGCGCAACGGTGACCTGTGAGCGCGTGTGCGTCAATTCCAGACGAGCGCCAAATTCGCCATCGGCGGCTCCCTGCAAATTGGGCGTGGCGTTGGTACCAAAGAAATTGATCGTGTCGCGCCAGCGCCATGACACACTGGCTGCACCCTTCCAGTCGGGGGACAGAGCAACTGCATAATCGCCCTGAACATAATACTGCCATTTCGGCGTGTTGGGCAGTCGATTGCCCGAAGCATTGACCAGGCTGCCGTCGACGGCCTGCGCGTTCTGGAACTGGGTGTAGTTGGCATTGGTATAAGCAGCATTCGCGGACAGCGAAAGTTGATCGGTCAGCTTGTACCGGCCCTCAATCTCGAACCCTTTGATCTTGGCTGACGCAGCGTTCTGGATGATCACGCCGCCCGTCGGGACGCCAGCCGTAACCTGCAGATTGTTGTAATTGTTGTGGTAGGCCGACAAGGCGACATAGCCTTTATGATCCATGAAATAGGACTTGAGCCCGATTTCCGCAGAATAGAGCTTTTCAGGCTGAAACGCAGGGTTTGGGCCGACGCCAAACGCGTTGAACCCGCCGGATTTGTACCCCTTGCTGTAACTCGCATAAACCAACAGGTCGCGCGTGGCCTGGTAATTTAGCCCGGCGCGATAGGACACATCGTTGAACGTGCTGCGCGGCGGGGCATAGACCACCGGGCCGACGAAGGTGAATCCCGAATTGAAATTCGTGATAGAAAACGCGTTTTGAAACAGCTTGCTTTCTTTGGTGTAACGCAGGCCACCCGTCACTGACAGTTGCGGGGTCAGCTTGTACGTACCGTCGGCAAACACGGCGCCGGAATATCCGAATTGGTGCGCCTGAAATCCGATGATCTGATTGGACGCTACGGATTCTTTCAGATTGAAAATGTTGAAGGTGAACTGGTCATAGGCGCGCGACCCATAGGCACCAAGCAACCACTTGAAATTGCCGTTACCGGTCGATTGCACCCGCAACTCCTCGGTTTCCTGATCGCCGGTGATGTGACCCTGATTATAGGCCTGACGCAATTGTCCGGTCACTGCGTCTACCAGCGAGACGCCGTTGGTGCCCACGGTACCCAACCCGTCGGAATCGGTCATGCCGGTGTTGACGGCTTTGCTGATCCCCGTGAGCGACACGACTTCCGCACCACCGAGCGCGTAATGCAGTTCGAGCGCAGCATTGGGTGATTGCTGGACGTTGCGCGACTGGACATTTGTATCCAGCCGCTTGTCGAGATACTGTTGCTGTAATGCGTCGGGTAACGAAACGTAAGGAGTGGGTGCGGTGACCGCCTGACCCGCCGGGTTGACGGCGGTGTACGCCCATCGCGCCGCGGCCTGGTTATTGGCGAGATATTGATAGTTAAGTGCAAGTCGCGCCGTAAAGCGGCTGCCGGGATGCCACAGCAGCACCGCGCGCAGATTGGTCGCCTCCTGACCACCGAGATGGCGGCCATCGGACAGATTGGTCGCATACCCCTGCTGGTAAAAATGATCGCCGGACAGGCGGATATCGAACGTCTCCGATACGGGCACGCTCAGCGCAGCCTCGGTCCGATATTCGTAGGGTGCCGCCAGCGACGCCCTCACAAACCCGGCCAGCGACGTGCCGGGATCGGTGGTGTGGACCAGAATCGCACCAGCGGTGGCATTGCGCCCCTGCAACGTGCCCTGCGGGCCGCGCACGATTTCGACGCTTTGCACATCGGTCAGGTCCGACACTCCAAAGCGGCTGTTCGATGCCTGGTAAATTCCGTCGACATAAACCGCCACCGGATCATCTTCGAGAAATGTGCCTTGCCCCGACGTGCCGCGAATGACGATTGGCGAGCCGCCATAGGACGTCGGCGCTGGAAAGGTGACCCCCGGAACGATACCCTGGAGTTCAACCAGGTTCTTTGATGCCGTGCTGTTGAGCAGGGCTGGCGACACGGCAGTGATCGACAAGGGAACAGTGCTGATGCGCTCGGACCGTTTTTGGGCGGTCACGATGATTTCGCCGATTTCGCCAGGTTGCGTCGGGTCAGACACCGCTGAATTTGCGGGTGCCGGTGCCTGACTGGCGGTTTGCGCTGCCGCAGCGTTCCCGGCGCAGAAAACTGCTGCGATCGATACCGTTGCCAAAAGACCGGTCCTCAACATCCCTATTCTCCCGTTGGCGGCATCCGCTGGCACCGCATGTTGAGCGAAGGAATATCCCGCAATGTCCGTTTTTGCAAGCGTTAAAACATCCTTTTAGCGTTTATTTATCGTTTTGACGTATTTCATATTTTGCGGTAGATATGATGCGTGGGGCCGGAGATTGCGAATATGCGTCTGGAAAGTGATGAAACACAGGCGCGGATCGCAGCCGACAGATTGACCGCCGATGTCCGGTCTGGGCGTCTCGCGCCGGGTTCGAAACTGAAGGTCGGCGAATTGCGCGATCGCTATGGCATCGGCGCGTCCCCGCTTCGCGAAGCTTTGATGTTGGTGTCGTCGTTGGGATATGTGACTGGCGAAAGTCACCGTGGATACCGGGTGGCGGAACTGTCCGATGAAGACCTTGCGGATATTACCGAGGCACGCGAAGTTGTCGAAACGGGCATGCTACGCACGTCGATGGCCAACCGCGATGACAATTGGGCGGTTGGCATTGTTGCCGCAATGGAGCGTCTGCGCCTGGCGGTGTCGAAAGGCCCACTTGCGAGCGATGATCATACATCGCTGGTGGGATTAGCGCACCGCCGGTTCCATACGGCACTGGTGGCCGGCTGCAACTCGATGCGATTGCAGCAAATGCAGGAATTGTTGTTCGATCAGGCAGGCCGATACCGGGATATCATGATCACGAAAGTGCGTAGCCCGGACCATTTCGTCTCAATGCACGAAGACCTGGCGGCCGTCGTGCTGGGCCACGACATCGATCGGGCGTGCGATGCGCTGAAAGGCCACCTCAATCTTACCCCCAGGGACGTTCATGTGAATGGTTATAGCGTGCAGGATATGGCCAAGAAGTCGTGATCGCCAATGCCTGTAAAGCGCGAAGCAGCGATCAGCTAAATCGGTGAGCAGGCCGCGAGCCCGCAAGCTATTCTGCCGGACTCACCACACGATACGGCATTGTCGGACCAACGCGGCAGCGGATGTTCGGCCATGATCCGGAAATCCCGAGCCTTGCCACCAGGGCCGTTTCTCGCCTTGCCAGATCGCGCATGAGCATCTTTTCGACGACTGCGCCCTTGAGGACGGCGCGCGCGCCGGGCCATTCTTCAGACGCGATCGGCCGCCCACCCATGTGATAGCCCTCATAGACTGAATAGCCCCTAGATTTCTGGACGCCTTCGATTCTAATTTTGAGGACAGGAAGCGATTATGGGGAAGCCCAATTTTAGAGATGAGTTCAAGCGTGACGCAGTGGCCCAGATCACTGAGTGCGGCTATCCGGTAGCGGAGGTCTCACAGCGGCTCGGCGTCAGCCCGCGCTCGCTGTATGCTTGGAAGCGGCAGTTCGCGCAGGTGGTGTCGGGCGATGCTGGCAAGGACGCCGGGATCCGGCAGTTGAAGCGCGAGTTGGCCCGGGTGACCGAGGAGCGCGACATCCTAAAAAAGCCACCGCGTATTTC
>JANXUK010000087.1 GCA_025356275.1 Sphingomonadales bacterium
ACCCTAAGGCCTTCATCACTCACGCGGCATTGCTGGATCAGGCTTTCGCCCATTGTCCAATATTCCCCACTGCTGCCTCCCGTAGGAGTCTGGGCCGTGTCTCAGTCCCAGTGTGGCTGATCATCCTCTCAGACCAGCTAAGGATCGTTGCCTTGGTAGGCTTTTACCCCACCAACTAGCTAATCCTACGCGGGCTCATCCCTCGGCGATAAATCTTTGGACTTACGTCATCATCCGGTATTAGCAGTCATTTCTAACTGTTATTCCGAACCGAGGGGCAGATTCCCACGCGTTACGCACCCGTGCGCCACTAAGCCCGAAGGCTTCGTTCGACTTGCATGTGTTAGGCATGCCGCCAGCGTTCGTTCTGAGCCAGGATCAAACTCTCAAGTTTGTGTCCAATCTCACAACAGCACCAATCCGAAGATTGGCCATCTGACGTAAAATTAATTCAGGGATCAATTACCCTGCACTTGTCTAAACGTATGGTTACGTTAGGACATGTTAGGATGCCACCGAAGCCGAAGCTCCGCCGAAATCCATTAAGGTAACGACTATTTTAAACTACCACCCCGAGCCCTGAAGCCCCGGGAGCAGACGCCGTCGCCCACATGTCCCTTCATCTAAATCAACAATGTCAAAGAGCCACCGACAGAATTAGGCGGACAAGCAAGCCACCCCGATTTTGGACCGGGGGACTGTTGTCCGTCTCTGTTGGCGACCGAGGGATTTGCCGGCTTTCGTCGACGTTCTCCGCTGCGGTGAGCGGGCCTATATGGGGCACTTCTGAGTCGGTCAACGCGATTCTTGCCTTTTTGTGACGGTCCGAAGCAATAAGCTGATAATAAACGGTTTTTTCTGACAGTAATCCGAACCAATTCCGCCCGCCCGTTTTCGTCGGGCGAAATTATCGGGGGTTTGGGGAGAATCAACGGCATATTGGCGCGTGAGGCCGCTTCCGACCGGCCGATTCACCCTGGCCAAGCCCATCGCGCGCGCCTCGCCCGCATCGCCTACGCCCAGACCCCACATTAGGCCTATTTTTACACAGGCAGGCTATCCCGCCAGGATGTCCGTTCCCCGCGATACCATTGCCCCCCCGCGCGTAGCAGTAATCGTGCCGGCCTATGGGGTGGCGCATCTGCTGGGCGAGGCCTTGGCGTCGCTGCTGGCGCAGACCGCGACCGATTGGGAATGCATCGTTATCGACGATGGCGCGCCCGATGATGTAGCAGGGGCGGTGCGCCCGTTCCTGAGCGATCCGCGTATCCGCTTTATGGCCACCGCCAACCACGGAGTCTCGTCGGCGCGCAACACCGCGATCCGCGCCAGCCGCGCGCCACTGATCGCGCTGCTCGATGGCGACGACTTGTTGCGCCCCAATTTCATCGCCCGCATGTGCGGCGTGCTGGAGGGCGACCGCGCCATCCGCCTCGTCACCACCAATGCGCGCAAATTCGGCGCGGTGTCCGGCGAGAGCCTGTGTATCCCGGGCCCTCAGGCACCATCGGGCCGGCTGAGTGACGTGCTCGACCGCAGTTTCCGCGTCTACATAGGGTCGGTGTTCCGCCGCGAGGATTTCGACGCCATCGGCGGCTTTGACGTGAGCATGGCTCAGTCCGAAGATTTCGACCTGTGGTCCCGGCTCATGCTGCTGGGCGGGGCGGCGCATTATATCGATGCGGTGCTGGGTGAGTACCGGGTGCGCGCCGGATCGGCCTCTGCCAATGCGGGCCGGCTGTTCGTCGGTAACCTGCGCGTCTACGAGAAGGTTCTGGCCCAATTGCCCGACGACGCTCCGGAGCGCGACCTGACCCTGCGCATGATCGCCGAGACCAGGTCCTCGCTCGCTTTTGAAGGTGCCATCGATCAGGTCATCGCCGGCGACCCCCGGCGCGGTGTCAACGCCTTGCGCGCGGCACGGTCCCAGCTGCCCGGCGCATTGTGGCGATGCGCCTTTGCCGCGTGGCAGGTTTTCCCCCAGCTGGCCCGGCCAATGCTCAGCTGGCGCCGGCGCCAGCATGCGCGCGGCGGCCATGCGCCCCAATTGCTGCCCAGCCTCGCCGAGCGCGGGATATGAGCGAGACCGTGACCGTGGAACCCGGCCGCGAACCCGCGCAGATGAGCGTGCGCGGTGCGGCCGTGTGGGCGATGGGCGGGCAATATCTGTCCTTCGGCATCCAGTTCATCACCTCCGTCATCATTTCCCGGTTTTTCCTCACCCCGCCCGAGGTCGGCCTGTTCTCGATCGGTCTGTCCGCCGCGATGATCGTGTCGATGCTTCAGGATTTCGGGCTGTCGCGTTATATATACGCGCTGCCCAGCGTCGGGCCCGAGCAATTGGCGCGGTGCAGCACGGTGGCGCTGCTGTTCTCGTTCCTGATCGCGGCGGTGATCGCGGCCTCGGCGTGGCCGATGGCGCATTTTTATCATCAGCCGCGCCTGCAACCGATCATGCTGATCATCGCGGGGTCCTATCTGTTCATGCCGTTGGGGGTGGTGCCGATGGCGCTGCTGGCGCGGGCGATGGCGTTCCGCTCGGTGTTCGCGGTGATTGTCGGCGCAGCGTTGGCGCAGGGCGCGGTCGGGCTGATCCTGGCGGCTCTGGGATTTTCGACGATGGCGCTGGCCTGGGGCACGCTGGCCGCTGGCGTGGCGCGGGGCGTTATTGCGCAATGCATCCGCCCGGCCCTGCCCTGGCCTTTGCGGCTGACGGGCACGCGCCCGATCGTCAGCGCCGGCTCACGCCTCACCACGCTCAACGCCGCCGCCGCGCTGGGCACGCGCACCCCTGACATGATCGTGGGCAAACTGCTCGGGCTGCTCGCGGTGGGCTTCTACAGCCGCGCGGTCAGCCTGTCGGATCAGTTCCGCACGCTTATGTCTGGCGCCATCGGCAGCGTGTTCTTCCCCGCCTTTGCGCGCATCCGCGACCGGGGTGAGCCGCTGGGGCCTGCTTATCTACGTGTGGTGGCTGGCTATACTGCGGTGATCTGGCCGGGAATGGCCGGGCTGTCGCTGGCGGCAGCGCCGATTGTGCATCTGCTCTATGGTCCCCGCTGGATGGGTGTGGCGCCGCTGTTGACGCTGATCTCGCTGACCGAGCTGTTCCTGGTCTCGCTGCCGCTCAATGCCGAGATGCCGATCCTGCTGGGCAAGCTCAATCGGCTGATCGCCTATAATTCGTTCGACACGGTGATCTCGATCGGGCTGCTGATGATCGGTTGCCATTGGGGCGTCACTGGCGCGGCCGCCTCGCGTATCGTCTATGGTGTGTGTTGGGTGGCGATCTATGCGCGCTTTCTTTACGTGCTGATCGGTTTCGACATGCACGGGCTGCTGCGGATTTATGCCAAGAGCGGCATCGTAACGCTGGCCGCGCTGGCCCCGCTCAGCCTGATCTATCTGTTCTGGATCGGCCCGACCCAGATTTCGCTGACCATGCTGATCCCGGCGGTCGGCGCCGGCGTCGGGCTGTGGCTGGCGGCGATGGTGCTGATCCGCCACCCGGCGCTCGACGACATTATCGGCATTCTGGCGCATTTGCCGGGCGCCCAGGTGTTGACCCCGTTGTTCAACGCGGTGCGCCGGAGCCCTTGCTGAGCAAACTGCCCCCCGCTTGTCGCAATCCCCTTCGTATGGACCTTGGGGGAAGCCGGGATGGTGCAAGCTTGCCAACCACCAAATATCTTCGCCGTCCCCCTCAAACAATGATATGCAGCTTGCACAATCGGGGAGGCGAGCATCATGGGCACGCTATTGGTCCTGCTGGCATGGGGCATGGGGGCCGCCGCGCTTCCCCTGGCTCAGCCGCCTGGGCCGCACATGGACACGGGCACTGCCACAGAGATCGTCCGAACCGGCACCGATGATCAGCACCGGATGACCGTGCCCGTGCACATCGGCACGCATGGCCCGTTCCGCTTTATGATCGATACCGGCTCGCAAAATACCGTGATGTCGACCCGGCTCGCCGCCGACCTCGCGCTGCCGCTGGCCGAGCGTCGGACGATCACCGGCATCGCGGGTCAGGCCACCGTTGATACCGTGGCCATCGATGACATCCGCCTGGGCCGGCGCTCCTATGACGGGCTGGTGGTGCCGCTGCTCAAGGCCGCCGATATGGACGCCGACGGCATCGTCGGGCTGGATGGGTTGCAGGGCCAGCGCGTGGTGCTCGATTTCCGGCGGCACCTGATGGCCATCGCCGACGCGCGCAGTCTCGGCGGCGACACCGGCTATGAGATCGTCATCACCGCGCGCCGCCGTTCGGGCCAGTTGATCGTCACCCATGCGCGGATCGACGGAGTTATGACCGATGTGGTGATCGACACCGGCTCGGACATATCGATCGGCAACCTGGCGCTGCAACGCGCGATGAGCGCCAGACGGCCGACCAGCAGCACCGTGCTGACCAGCGTCACCGGGCAGGAGGTGACCGCGCAGATGACCATCGGGGCCGTGCTGACCGTCGGCGATCTGCGGATCGGCAATCTGGCGCTGGCCTATACCGATGCCCCCGCCTTTGCCGCGCTGGGGCTGGGCCGCAAGCCGGCGCTGCTGCTGGGGATGAACGAATTGCGTGCCTTTGGCCGGGTGGCCATCGATTTCTCGCGGCGGACGGTGTTGTTCGATCTCAAAGCCGGAGAGGGCTGAGCCGTCCGCTCAAGCTCTCGCGCGCGACCTCTTTCGCACCGATGTCGCGCCGGCAGAAGCCACCGGGGAAATCCAGCGCATCGACCGCCGCATAGGCCTTCGCCTGCGCCTCGCGCACGCTGCCGCCCAGCGCGGTAACATTGAGCACCCGCCCCCCGTTGGCCACCAGTGCGCCGCTCTCCAGCGCGGTGCCGGCGTGGAACACGATTCCCCCGCCCGCCTCCGCCACGTCGATTCCACCGACGCGCCCACCCTTGTCCGGCGTGCCCGGATAGCCACGCGCCGCCATCACCACGCTTAATGCCGTATCATCGGCAAAGCGCGGCGCCTCGAAGGTGCCCAGCCGGTTCTCGGCACAGGCCAGCAACACTTCGCCCAGATCGCTCGCCAGGCGCATCATCAGCACCTGACACTCGGGATCGCCGAACCTTGCATTATATTCGATCAGCCTCGGCCCGGCATCGGTCAGCATCAGCCCAGCATAGAGCACCCCCGAAAACGGCGTCCCTGCATCGGCCATGGCGCGAACGGTGGGCGCGATGATCCGGGTCATCACCTCGGCCTCCAGCGCCGGGGTCAGCACGCGCGCCGGGCTGTATGCGCCCATTCCGCCGGTATTGGGCCCGGTATCGCCGTCGCCGACCCGCTTGTGATCCTGCGCCGAGCCGAAGGGCACGATGGTGGCGCCATCGGTCAGCGCGAAGAAGCTGGCCTCCTCGCCCACCATGAACTCCTCTATCACTGCCTCGGCCCCGGCCTCCCCGAACCGCCCGGCGAAGATGTCGCGCAGGGCCGCTTCGGCCTCGGCACGGTCCATCGCCACCGTCACGCCCTTGCCGGCGGCGAGGCCATCGGCCTTGATCACCACGGGGATGGTGAAACCGGCAAGCGCCGCGATCGCCTCGGCCTCACTGGCGACGCGCGCATAGGCGGCGGTGGGGATATTGGCGCGGGTACACAGATCCTTGGTAAAACCCTTGCTGCCCTCCAGCTGCGCTGCGGCGGCAGACGGCCCGAACACCGCGACCCCGCCCGCGCGCAAACTGTCGGCAAGCCCGTCAACCAACGGCGCCTCGGGTCCAATCACCACCAGCCCGATCGCCTGAATCGCACAGAACGCCACGACCGCCGCGTGATCGGTCACATCAACCACCACATTGGCCGCATGCTTCGCGGTGCCCGGATTGCCCGGCGCGGCAAACAGATTTCCGCCGCCATCGAGCAGCCGGGATTGCGCCAGCCGCCACGCCAGCGCATGCTCGCGCCCGCCCGATCCGATCAGCAGGATGTTCATACGCGTGCCCTATTCTGACGAAACCGAAGATGCCTCGCTGGTAGCGAAGGATATGCCCGGCGACAATTCCGCGCCGCTGTCGATCACCGAGATTTCGTCGCGGCTCAAGCGAACCGTGGAGGAGCGATTCGGCTTCGTGCGGCTGCGTGGGGAATTGTCGGGGGTGAAGCGCGCTGCGTCGGGGCATCTCTATTGCAGCCTGAAGGACGAGGGCGCGCGGATCGACGGCGTGATGTGGAAAGGTCAGGCGCCGCGGCTCGCCTTCCAGCCCGAGGATGGCATCGAGGTGATCGCCAGCGGCAAGCTGACCACCTATCCCGGACGCTCAAACTATCAGATCGTGATCGAGCGGATGGAGGTGGCGGGCGAAGGCGCGCTGCTGGCGATGCTGGCCAAGACCCGCGCCCGCCTGGAGGCGGAGGGGCTGTTCGCATCGTCGCGCAAACGGCCGATCCCCTATCTGCCGCGCGTGATCGGCGTGGTGACCTCCCCCACCGGCGCGGTGATCCGCGACATTCTGCACCGGCTGGAGGCACGGTTTCCGGTGCATGTGCTGGTGTGGCCGGTATTGGTGCAAGGCCAGGGTGCGGGGGCGCAGGTCGCGGCGGCTTTGCGCGGTTTTTCCGAACTTGCAGAAGCCGGGGCGATCCCCCGCCCCGATCTGGTCATCGTGGCCCGCGGCGGCGGTTCGGTAGAGGATCTATGGGCCTTCAACGAGGAAATCGTGGTCCGCGCGATCGCCCAATCAACCATCCCGGTGATCAGCGCAGTGGGGCACGAAACTGACACGACACTGGCCGACTACGCCGCCGACCTGCGCGCGCCCACCCCCACCGCCGCCGCCGAGCTGGCAGTGCCGGTGCTGGAGGAGCTACGCGATCAACTTGCCGGTCTGGCGCTCAGCCAGCGACGCGCGGTGCTGCGCGGCATGGCGCTAGGGGCCGAACGGCTGGAGGCGCGGGCGCGGCGATTGCCGGCGCCATCGGCGATGCTGGCGGCCCCGGCCCAGCGGCTCGACGACAGCGCGGACCGGCTGCGCCGCGCGCTGGCCGAGCGTGCCGGGATCGGCCGCACCGCGCTTCAGCGTCAGGCCGGGCGCCTGTCGCTACCTTTGTTGGGCGCGCGGCTGGCGCGGGCACAGGACCGGCTGGCGGCAGCGCGGCTGACCCCGGCGATGATACGCGCACGGCACATGGCGGCGGCCGAGCGGCTGGCGGGGGGGGCGCGCATGCTGGCCAGCCTCGATCCCGACGCGGTGCTGCGGCGCGGCTATGCCCGCGTGACGGCCGCCACCGGCGAAACCCTGATGACTGTGGCGGCGGCAGCGGCGGCTCCGGCGCTGGTGCTGCACTTCCGCGATGGCACGCTGCACACCTTCCCGCACCCCGATAGGGCCGCCAAGCGCCCGCCCAATGCCCCGGCGCGTCAGGATGATTTGTTCGGCTGAATCAAAACTGCTAGGCCTACGCGCATGCTGATGTCCTCTGCCGATCGCCCCGCCGTACTGCGCTATGAACCCAACGGATTTCGCGTGCTGAGCCCGGGCGGCCATGTGCTGTGCGCGGTGACGGCTGAGAAAATCCCGCTAGAGGCGCTGCGATATTGGAGTGTGGCGCGGCAGGAGGCCTATGCCGGGCCGGTGGTCGCCACACGGGCTCTGGCGGCCCAGCGCCGATGATCCACCCCAGCCGGCGCCAGATGCTCGCCGGCGCGGCGGGTGCGATGGCGCTGGCGGCGGGCGCGCGGCGCGGTTTGGCCACCAGCAACGGATGGGGTGATTCGCCGATCGGTGTGGAGGTGGCGCAACTCCAGCAAGGCGGCTGGCTGCGCGGGCGGCTGCGTGACCCCGCGCGCCGCGCGCCGCTGCGCCTGAACGGCGCGGAGCTGCTGCTCGATGCCGAGGGGCGCTATTTCACCGGTTTCGACCGCGATGCCGCGCCGCAATCCGACCTCACCGCCGGGCCCGACGTACTGCACCTGACCATTGCGCCGCGCGCGTGGCAGATGGAGCATGTCGACGCGCCCTTTCATCCCGAGGGCGTGCCCGATGCCGAATTCGCGCGCCGCCGCACCGACGAACTGGCCCAGATCAAGGCGGCCCGCGCCCGGACCAGCGACATCGCCGGCTGGCGTCAGGATTTCGCATGGCCGCTCAAGGGACGCATCGCCGGGCTGTTCGGCGCGCAAAGAGTGTTTCGCGGTACCGCCGGCGCCTATCACGGCGGCATCGATATAGCCGGGCCCGTTGGCGCCACGATCACCGCTCCCGCCGACGGCGTGGTCATCCTGGCGGCGGACGCAGCGTTCACGCTGGAGGGGCACCTGCTCATGCTCGACCACGGCATGGGGCTGAACAGCGCGATGCTGCATTGCTCACGGCTGCTGGTCGCCGTGGGTGCCACCGTGCGGCGCGGGCAGCCGATTGCCGAGGTCGGGATGACCGGCCGCGCGACCGGGCCGCACCTGCATTGGGGCCTGCGCTGGCGTGAGGCGCGGCTCGATCCGCTGCTGCTGGCGGGGCCGATGGGCTAACCGCTCCGGCGGGCAGAGCGTGGGCAATCAATCGGCATGCCTGCGACGAAAATCCGTAAGGATCATGCGTGTGCATTGCAACACTGCGTAACAATACTGCACGCCCCAAAAAAACATCTACGAAACAACTCGTTGTAGCATTTGCACAATATGACAGATTTGCAACATCCCCGCGAAAAACCGATGAACACCTTGTGAACGCCTTTGCCCGCCGCCGGGCTCTGCGCCAAATAGCACCATCGTTCTCGCGGGTGGCTGCGTGGGATAGGCCGGTATGTGCGGTCTTCCATTCGCCACTTTCGTGAGGAGCCACTGCGGGTTGGCCAGGTGCCGCCGGCTCGCATACCCAGGGGTCAACCCTGCGGAAATCCATTACCATGGCTTTGAAATCGGGCGTTGCGCCTATTGTATTGAGTGCTGTGCTGCTTGCCGGTCCGGCCTAGGCGCAAGGCGCCGCGCCTGCCGCCAAGGACGATACTCCCGCCATCATCGTCACGGGCACGATTTCACGCAATCCTGCCGCCGCCACTGCGTCGCCGGTCACCTCGATCACCAGCGACGAACTGCTGCGCCGCGGTGAAACCTCGGTTGCCTCTGCCCTGCAGAAGCTCACCGCCAACAACGCCGGTATCGATCCGGCCAGCTGGTTGAGCCATGGTTTCGCCACCGGCGCCAGCACGGTTTCGCTGCGCGGCCTGAACGATGCCTATACGCTGATCCTGTTCGACGGCCTGCGCACTGCTCCGTACCCGCTGGCCGATGATGGCGCTCGCACCGGCGCTGGCACCGGAGAAGACCACCAACTTTACAGCCGGTATCGTCTTCCAGCCCACGCCCAAGCTCACCTTCACTGCCGATTACTGGTATGTGCGGGTCAATAACGTGATCATCGGCGCACAGCCCACCCAGGCAATCTTCGACCAATATTACCTCAACAATGGCGTCGTGAACATTCCGGGCTTTACGGTCACGCAAAGTGCGGTCGATCCTCTTAACCCGAATGCGCTGCCGCTGCTCGGAACCATCATGGCTTCGTTCCAGAACACCAATGCGCTGAAGTCGGAAGGTATTGACCTGAGCGCAACCCTGCGGGTTCCGATCGGTCACAACGGTCTGCGCTGGACCAGCGCGGCTCAGGCGACCTATCTGTCGCGGCTTGAGCAGATTGGTGCGGGCGGTGCCGAGCAGCGTTACGACGGTACGCTGGGCCCTTGCGAGATCACCTCTTGCTCGGGTGCTCCGAAGTGGCGCGCGATCTGGAGCAACACGCTGGACTTCAATGGCAAGGCCAGCGCAACGCTCACCGCCTACTACACCGGGCCGTACTCGTTGGACGCAGCTGATGATGGCGGCGTCTATCACAACTGCGGCGCCAGCATCGGTGCGGACGTTGTCGCTACGGTCGACACCGTCACGCCGCTGCAATGCAAGGGCAAGGCATCGTTCGATATGGACTTCACCGCGAAGGTCAAAATCGCCGATCACCTGACGCTGTACACCAACATCCTGAACGTGCTGAACCAAGCGCCTTCGTTTGATCCGAGCGCTGGCTACGGCGTCTACAACTTCAACCCCGCATGGCGGGACCGCCAATTCATCGGTCGCTACTTCCGGGTTGGTGCCAAGCTCGACTTCTGATCGCGCTGGCAATGCCGAAAAATCGAGGCGGTCCTTCGGGGTCGCCTCTTTTTTTGCGCGCGATTTGGTTGGATCCGCCCGCCGCCTGTTGCCGTCCCCCTCAGGCAGGCTTCAACGGTGACGGGCGCAAAGATTCCGCTTGTGTCCGCGATGGCGCGGGATAAGGCGCGCTATGCCGGCGGGTGCCGGTGTGTCGCAAGGCCCGGCTGATCGCGGGCGTCCGGAAGGGCTGGCAATGGCGTTGAGCGAATTTGTGCCCGGCCCGGCGGCTGCCCCCGATGCCGGCCGCCATGCCGATGCCGAACCGCATGGCCACGGCCTCACCGCGCTGACCATCGGCGCCATCGGTGTGGTGTTCGGCGACATCGGCACCAGCCCGCTATACGCCTTTCACGAGGCGCTGGGTCAAGCGAGCAGCAAGGGCGGCCTGACCTTCGAGGATATTCTGGGGGTCGAGAGCCTGGCGCTATGGGCGCTGATCCTGATCGTCACGGTCAAATATGTCCTGTTTTTGATGCGCGCCGACAATGATGGCGAGGGCGGGGTGCTGGCGCTGCTGGCGCTGGCGCGGCGCGGCGCGGTGGGGCAGGCGGGGCTCGGCCTGCTGACGCTGGGCGCATTGGGCGCGGCGCTGTTCTATGGCGATGCGGTGATTACCCCGTCGCTGTCGGTGCTGTCGGCGGTGGAGGGGTTGCAGACGCTGCCGGGTATCGGCCGCGCCTTTACGCCCGACGGCATTCTGGCGATCAGCCTGGTCATTCTGGTCGGCCTCTTCGCGGTCCAGTCGCGCGGCACCGCAGCGATGTCGCGGATGTTCGGGCCGGTGTGCATCGTCTGGTTCTTCGCGATCGGCGGCATCGGCGCGATGCATATCGCCGACGGACCGGGGATCCTGGCCGCGCTACTGCCGTGGCACGCGGCGAAGTTTGTCGCGACGCATGGTGTGCTTGGCCTGTTTGTGCTGGGCGCGGTGTTCCTCACGGTGACGGGCGCCGAAGCGTTGACCGCCGATATGGGGCATTTCGGCAAGCGGCCAATCCGGCTGGCGTGGCTGGTGCTGGTGTTCCCGGCGCTGATCCTCAATTATCTGGGACAGGGCGCGTTTGCGATGCACACGCTGGCGCAGGACATCGCGGCGCATCGTGCATTCGTGAACCTCGACTGGTTTTTCATTACCATTCCGGTCGCAGTGCGGCTGCCGATGGTCGTTCTGGCGACGCTGGCGACGATCATCGCCAGCCAGGCCGTAATCACCGGCGCCTTCTCGCTGACCCATCAGGCGATTCAGCTCGGGCTGCTGCCACGCCTGACCGTGACCCAGACCTCGGCGGGGCATGCCGGGCAGATCTATATCGGGTCGATCAACTGGCTGGTTCTGGCCGGCGTAGTGGCGCTGGCGCTCGGCTTTCGCACATCCTCGTCGATGGCCGCGGCATATGGCATCGCGGTGACGGGGACGATGGTCGTCACCTGCTGCCTTGCCTTCGTAGTTATCCGGCGTCGCTGGGGGTGGAGCCTGCCGCTGTCGCTGGCGGTAATCGTGCCGTTTATCAGCATCGATCTGATGTTCTTTGGCGCCAATATCCTGCGCGTGGTGGAGGGCGGCTGGGTCCCGCTTTCGATCGCCGCAGGGGTGATGGTGCTGATCTGGACATGGATGCGCGGGCGCCGCATTATCGCCGCGACCGAGGCCGAAGGCGCGATCCCGATGGACGCGATGGCAGCCGCGCTGACCAAGCGGCCACCGACGCGGGTGGAGGGTATCGCGATCTATCTCACCGCCAATTCTGAGGTGACGCCGCATGCGCTGCTGCATAACATCAAGCACAATCACGTGCTGCACGCACACAATTATATCACCACGGTCCGCACCCTGCCCAAGCCCTATTGCGACCCGGCGGAGCGGCTGGTGATCACGCCGATCGACGCGAATTTCAGCCGGATCGAGATGCGTTATGGCTTCATGGAGCGCCCGGTGCTGCGCGATGACCTGATCCGCGCCGGTGCGGAAATCCCCACGCCCGAACGCGCCAGCTTCTTTATCGGACGCAACAATTACGCGGTGTCGGGCGCGAGCGGAATGCCGATCTGGCAGGATTTCCTGTTCCTGACGATGCACCGCAATGCCGCCGACTCGACCGCGTGGTTCAATATCCCGCCCAACCGGGTGATCGAATTGGGTGCGCAATATGCGATTTGACCTTGGTGCGCAGTCTGCTCGCCGCCCATCCCGTTGAAATTTTGGACAATGGTTGCGGCGGTCGCAGATGCGCCTCGCTTGGTCGCGGCGGGCTTGGCGCCGCCGCCCGGGTCATTAATCCTCTGGCAGGGGTAAAGGCGTATTACGGGTATTGTATGAAGCGCAGGCCAATACATAGGGTTGCGGCTCTCGGAGCCGTTCTCGGCGCTGTGCTGGCGCCGCTGCCGGCGGGCGCCGACGACCTGGAGCAGGCGTTTGACCGCGCGTTCGGCGCCGTGCCGCTGGCGCCTCGCCGTGCCCTGCCCCGCGCTCCGGTCTATGCCACCCCGCTCGATGCCCAGCTGGCCGCGGTGACCGGTCCGGCGCATGGCAGAATCGGCGTGGCGGCGGTCGATCTGGGGTCCGGGCGCAGCGTCGGTGTGCTGGGTGATCAGCCGTTTCCGATGGCCAGCACCGCCAAGGTCGCGATTGTCGCCACCTTCCTCGACGGCGTCGATCAGGGCCGGTTTCACCTCTCCGACCCGCTATCCTTGATGATCCCGCTGCACAGCCGCAAGTTCGACGGCGCCGTGGCACCGGTCCGCGCCGGCGAGGTGTTGCCCGCGCAGGAAATGATCGAGCTGGCCCTGACCCGCAGCGACAACCGCGCCACCGATGCGCTGATCGCCGCGGTGGGCGGCCCGCAGGCGGTTGACCGCTGGCTCGCACGCGCCGGGATTGCCGGAATGCGGCTCGACCATGACATCGCCACGCTGGTCCGCGATGATGGCGCGGTCGATCCCGCCACCACCATCGATCTCCATGACAGCACTACTCCTGCCGCGATGGTAAGACTTTTGTCTGGCCTGTATCAGGGGCAATGGCTGAGCGCAGGGAGCCGCGAGGTGCTGTTGGGCGCGATGAGCCGTTGTCAGACCGGCGTGCACCGCATGCGCGCCGCGATCCCCGACGACGCGCTGGTGGGGCACAAGACCGGCAGTCTGGCCAACACCTCCAGCGATGTCGGCGTGATCCGCACCCCCGATGGGCGGGTGATTGCGGTGGCGATCTATGTAACCGGGCAGGGCAGCCGGCCGTTACGCGAATCGCGGATCGCGGCGATAACGCGGACGATCTATAATGGCTATCAAGGCTCGCCCACGCAGGGCAGCACGCCGGTGGTGGAGCCAGTGATGACGTCGCTGACCCCGGGCGGCGTGGGAGCCGGCACGGGAGCCGGCATCGGCGAGACCGCCCTTACCCGCTGATTGATCCGGGATTGATCCGGCGCGGCGCGATCGGCGTGCAGCTCTCACCAAAATTCCGACGCTTTCAAACGTCAGGCCTTTCACACGGCCGACTTTTCAGACGGCCGACTTTTCACACGGCAGGCCTTTCACACGGCATACAAAGAAAAGGCGCGTGAGGTTTCCCCCACGCGCCCAATCCGAAATCAACGCCGTGAGGCGATGTATTACTTGCTCGAAGCAGCGCCCGCAGCGTCCGAAGCAGCCGAAGCAGCAGCGGTAGCGTCCGAAGCGGCGCCCGAAGCAGCCGACATGGCATCGGTGGCAGCAGCGCTGGCGCCCGAAGCAGCCGACATGGCGTCCGAAGCAGCCGAGGTAGCGGTGTCAGTGGCCGACGAAGTAGCGTCGCTGCCCTTGCAGGCCGAGAGGGTCAGGGCAGCGCCGGCAACGGCGGCGGCGAGGATGATCTTGCGCATGAATGGTATTCCTTGAACAGCGAGTGGACCACGCGCGGTCCCACCCGGTTCAAGAACCAGACGGGCTACGCGGAAAGCCTACCCGTGGAGTAGACTTCACTTGCCAGATATACAGCTTGGCGCAGCGATGCAAGCGCTAGTCGCTAGCCTATGTTTAAAGGCCCGAATCCCGCCGATGCAATCGCTTGCGCAAACCCGCCGAGCCGGGCGTCGAGCCCACAACGCAGCACGGTTTCGCAGGGTGATTCGCAGCGCCGCCCTACTCCGGATTCGTCGCCCCACACCGCGCTTTCCCGGAGGGCGATCTGCCCCTATGACGGGCCCCACCATGACAATCCCCCCCGGCAAGCCGCCGCATCTCTATCTGGTCGATGGCTCGGCCTATATCTTTCGCGCCTATCACCGGCTGCCGCCGCTGACCAATCCGGCGGGCGTGCCGGTGGGGGCGGTGTTCGGCTATACGACGATGCTGTGGAAGCTGGCCGCCGACCTCCACAAGGCCGATGGCCCGACGCATCTGGCGGTGATCCTGGATGCCTCGTCCAAATCGTTCCGCAACGATATGTACCCCGCCTACAAAGCGCATCGGCCTCCGCCGCCCGAGGATCTGGTGCCGCAGTTCCCGCTGATCCGCGAGGCCACCCGCGCTTTTTCGCTACCCTGTATCGAGGAGCTCGGGCTGGAGGCGGATGACCTGATCGCTTCCTATGCGCGCGCGGCAGCGGCGCAGGGCTGGGACGTGACGATCGTGTCTTCGGACAAGGATCTGATGCAGCTGGTCGGCGTGTGTGCCGAGGGCGGGGGCAGCGTCGATATGCTCGACACGATGAAGAACCTGCGCATCGAAACGGCCGAGGTGATCGAGAAATTCGGCGTCGCGCCCGCGTCGGTCGGCGATGTGCTGGCGCTGATGGGCGATTCGGTCGACAATGTGCCCGGCATTCGCGGCATCGGGCCGAAAACGGCGACCAAGCTGATCCAAGAGCATGGCGATCTGGAAGGCGCGCTGGCTGCCGCGCCCGCGATGAAGCCCGGCAAATTGCGCGACAGCCTGATCGCCGAGGCCGATATGGCGCGGCTGTCGCGGCGGCTGGTGGCGCTGAAGGAAGATTGCGCGCTGCCGATGGCGCTGGAGGATTTCACGCTGGGCGCGATCCCGCCGGAGCCGCTGGCGGCGTTCCTGACCACGCATGGCTTCACCAGCCTGCTGCGCCGTCTGGACAGCGGCACCGGCAGCCCGGAACGCGGTGTGCAGCTCAATCCGGTCAAGGCGGTGCGGGCGGCGGCGCCGGGCATTGGCTCGGCGCGGCAGAGCCTGCCCGCGATGCCGCCCATCGATCTGGCTGCCTATGAATGCGTGCAGACCCTGGACCAACTCGACGTGTGGATCGCGCGCGGCTTTACGGCGCACATTATCGCGCTCGACACTGAGACCAGCGCGCTCGACGCGATGCAGGCCGATCTGGTGGGGATCAGCCTGGCGGTGGGCGCGAATCAGGCGTGCTATATCCCGCTGGGGCATGGCGGCACCGATATGTTTGCGCAAAAGCCCGAGCAGGTGGACCGCGCTGAGGCTTTGCGGCGCCTCAAGCCGCTGCTGGAAAGCCCGGCGGTGTTGAAGGTCGGGCAGAACGCCAAATACGACCTCAACGTGCTGGCCCGGCACGGCATCACGGTCGCGCCGATCGACGACACGATGGTGATCAGCTTTGACCTCGACGCTGGGCGCAGCGAGGACGGCATCGGTGGCGGGCATGGCATGAACGAGCTGGCGCGGCGGCACCTGGCGCATGAGTGCATCGCCTTCAAGGATGTCTGCGGCACCGGCAAAAAGGCGATCAGCTTTGCCGAGGTGCCGCTGCCCCAGGCCACCGCCTATGCCGCCGAGGATGCCGACGTGACGTGGCGGCTGCACCGCCTCCTCAAGCCGCGCTTGGCCGACGAGGCCGGAACGCGAATCTATGAGCGGGTCGATCGCCCGCTGATCCCGGTGGTCGCCGCGATGGAGCGCAATGGCATCAAGGTCGACCGGGACAAGCTGGCCGGGCTGTCGTCGGAATTCGCCGTCGCCATCGCCGCGCTGGAGGGCGAGATCCACGGGCTTGCAGGCACAGCTTTCACCATCGGCAGCCCCAAGCAACTGGGCGATATCCTGTTCGAGCAAATGGGGCACAAGGGCGGAAAAAAGGGCAAAAGCGGGCAATATTCCACTGATCAGGGCGTGCTGGAGGCTTTGGCCGGTGAGGGCGTGACGATGGCCGCGCGCGTGCTGGACTGGCGGCAGCTGGCCAAATTGCGCTCGACCTATACCGAGGCGTTGCAGGCGGCGATCAACCCCGCGAGCGGCCGCGTTCATACCAGCTACAGCCTGGTGGGCGCACAGACCGGCCGCCTGTCCTCCACCGAGCCCAATTTGCAGAACATCCCCATCCGTACCGAGATCGGCCGCCAGATCCGCGATTGCTTTGTCGCGGAACCGGGCAATGTATTGCTTGCGGCGGATTACAGCCAGATCGAGCTGCGTTTGGCGGCGCATATGGCCGATGTGCCGGCCTTGAAGGAGGCCTTCGCGGCTGGGCAGGACATCCACGCCCGCACCGCGCAGGAGCTGTTCGGGGAGGTCAACCGCGATACGCGCGGGCGGGCCAAGACGATCAATTTCGCGATCCTCTATGGCATTTCGCGCTGGGGGCTGGCCGGGCGGCTGGGGGTCAGTTCTGAGGAAGCGCAGGCGATGATCGCCCGTTATTTCGAGCGCTTTCCCGGCATTCAGCGCTATATCGCCGATACCCTGCATGATGTGCGCGAGCGTGGCTATTCGCAGACCCTGTTCGGGCGCAAATGCTGGTTCCCGCGCATCGGATCGAAGGTTCAGGCCGAGCGGCAGGGCAGCGAACGCGCCGCGATCAACGCGCCGATTCAGGGCACCTGCGCCGATATCATCAAGCGCGCGATGGTGCGGATGGGACCGGCTTTGACCGAGGCGGGGCTGCCCGACGTGCGGATGCTGCTCCAGGTGCATGACGAACTGGTGTTCGAATTGCCCGAGGGCGATGTCGCCGCCGCCTCCCCGGTGATCCGGCAGGTGATGGCCGAGGCCGCGCTGCCGTCGGTGGAGCTGACCGTGCCGCTGGGCGTCGAGATCGGCGTCGGGGCATGCTGGGGGGCAGCGCATTGATACCCTTTTTTGCCGATATTCTGTTCGCCGATATTCCGCTACCCAACCCGGTGCCGAGTGCGCTGGCCGACGTGGCCGCCGCCGATGACGCGCTACCCAGCCTCCGCGAGCTGGAGCATTGGTCGGGGCGCTTGACGCATACCGCGATCGTGGGCGGCATCGCGATCGGCGCGGCATTGCTGGTCCATTTCCTGCTCTTCGCGCTGTTACGGCGGATCGCGCAAAGGTCAGGCACTGGGATTGATAATCTGGCTGTCAGGCGGCTCAACCGTTCGGTACGCGGTGCGCTGGTGGTGGCCGCGCTGGCCATTGCCAGCGCCGGCGATCCGCTGATCTGGCATTTGTGGCGGACATCGGCGCGCTTTCTGATCCCTGGCCTGATCGGCTGGGTGCTGTTTGCCGCGGTCGGCATGCTGGCCGAGGTGCTGCTGGAGCGTAGCGCGGGCATCGAGGATGAGCTGGAGGCGCGCAGCCGGCGCACCAAGGTTGCACTGCTGTCGCGGATCGCCGGGGTTGTGGTGATTTTCGTCACCATCGCCATGATGATGCTGGGCATTCCGGCTGTTCGCCAGGTCGGCGCCACGCTGATCGCGTCCGCCGGCCTGCTCGGTCTGGCGGTGGGCGCGGCGGCTCAGCCCGCGCTCAAATCCTTTATCGCGGGGCTGCATATCGCGCTGACAGAGCCGATCCGCATCGGCGATTTCGTGGTCGTCGAGGGCGAGAGCGGGCGGATCGAGGCGATCAATTTCAGCTATGTCGTGGTGCGCACCCCCGATGAGCGGCGGGTGATCGTGCCGACTACCAAATTCATCGATTCAAGCTTTCAGAACTGGACGCGGGTGGGCGGGATCACCGGCACCGTAGTGCTGCTGGTGCACACGGGCTTTGCGTTTGCCCCGATCCGCGCCGCCTTCGAGAAGGCCCTGGCATCGCAGGAGGATTGGGACAAGCGCACCGGCCAGCTGCAGGTCTCCGAGGTCCGTGTCGATGGCGTCGAACTGAAGCTGGTGATGAGCGCTGCCGATCCCGCCGCGCTGGCCCGGCTCAGGCTGGCGATGCGCGAGGCGATGCTCGAATGGCTGCGCACCGAAATGCCCGATGCCCTGTGCGGGCAAAAGGTTTAGACTTTCGCATCGCTTTAATCCAAAAACCGGTGCCCACTTTTTGGAGCGATGCGTAAGTTTCGCATCGCTTTGATCCAAAAACCGGTGCCCACTTTTTGGAGCGATGCGTCAGCCGTGCTTGCTCTCCCGGCTGGGCGCAACCATGCCGGGTGACAGGAAGCCGATTGGGGTCACCGCCATCGCCCGGCGTTTCAACTCGCCCTGCAACGCCATATATTCCTCCTCCATCTCGGCGGTGACGGTGGCGCGCGCATCGCCCAGTGCCTCGGTGAAATCCGCAGCGGTCACTTCGCCGACCTGCGCCCCGGCCCGGCGGATAGCGGTCAGCCCGGCGCGGCGCACCACATCCTCCAGATCGGCGCCGGTGAACCGCTCGGTCTCCGCAGCTACGCCGGCCAGATCGACATCGGCGGCCAGCGGCATCCGCGCGGTGTGGATGCGCAGGATATGCTCACGCCCGGCCCGGTCCGGCGTGCCCACATAGATCAGCTCGTCAAAGCGCCCGGGCCGCAGCAACGCCGGATCGACCAGCGCCGGGCGGTTGGTCGCCCCGATCAGCACCACCGATTGCAGCTCCTCCATCCCGTCCATCTCGGCAAGGATAGTGTTGACCACGCGTGATGTCGCTTGCGGCTCGCCGGGGCTGTTGCCGCGTGCCGGCACGAGGCTGTCGATCTCGTCGATAAAGATCACGCAGGGCGCCACCGCGCGGGCGCGGGCAAACAGCCGGGCGATCTGCTGCTCACTCTCACCGTACCATTTGCTGAGCAGGTCAGAACTGGTGATGGCGATGAAATTGGCCTCCGCCTCCTTGGCCACCGCCTTGGCCAGCAGCGTCTTGCCGGTGCCGGGCGGACCATAGAGCAGGAACCCCTTGGCCGGGCGGATGCCAAGGCGCCGGAACGCATCGGGCTGACGCAGCGGCAACTCCACGCCCTCGCGCAATTTTTCCTGCGCCGCGCCCAGCCCACCGACATCGTCCCAACCTACATTGGGCACCTGCACCATCACCTCACGCATCGCCGAGGGGTGGACGCGTTTGAGCGCCGCGACGAAATCCTCGCGCGTGACCGACAGTGCATCGAGCACCTTGGGCGGGATCGTCTGCGCCTCCAGATCGAGCTGCGGCATGATCCGGCGCACCGCCTCAATCGCCGCCTCCCGCGTCAGCGCCGCCAGATCGGCGCCGACAAAGCCGTGCGTCACCCGCGCCAGTTCGCGCAGATCAACCCCCTCAGCCAGCGGCATGCCACGGGTGTGGATGGCGATGATCTCGCGCCGGCCGGCCTCATCGGGCACGCCAATCACGATCTCGCGGTCGAAGCGGCCGGGGCGGCGCAGCGCCTCGTCGATCGCGTCGGGGCGGTTGGTGGCGGCGATCACCACCACATTGGCCCGCGCCTGCAACCCGTCCATCAGCGTCAGCAATTGCGCGACCAGGCGCTTTTCCGCCTCGCCATGAACTTCGATACGCTTGGGGGCGATCGAATCGACTTCATCGATAAAGACGATCGAGGGCGCGGCCTTGGTGGCCTCCTCGAATATCTCGCGCAGCCGCCTCTCGCTCTCGCCATAAGCGGAACCCATGATTTCAGGGCCGTTGATGGTGAAGAAACTGGCCTCGCTCTCATTGGCGACCGCACGCGCCAGCCTTGTCTTGCCAGTACCCGGTGGGCCGTGCAGCAACACGCCCTTGGGCGGATCAACGCCCAGCCGGGTGAACAATTCGGGGTAACGCAGCGGCAGCTCGACCATCTCGCGCAATTGCCGCACAGTGTCGCCGATACCGCCGACATCGTCATAGGTCACATCGGCGCGGGGGCCGCCCGCCTCCTCGAATTCCTCGCGCAGCTCGACCTCGGTACTCTCATCGATCAGGACGATGCCCTTGGGGCTGGTCGCCACCACGGTCAGGCGGATCTGGGTCAGCGCATAGGCCGGCGCGTTGAACATTCTCGCTAGCTGGGGCGGCATATCGCGCACCTGCTGCTGCCCCGAGGTGGCCACGACATCGCCCGCCACCAGCGGTCGCCCGAGGAACACGCGCTTCAGCGCCAGCGCCGGGCCTTGCAGCCGCATCTCGCGCTGCGCGGGCGCGAACACCACGCGGGCGGCGGCGCGCTGCTCGGCCTTGCGCAGCGTCACATTCTCGCCCGAGCCGACCTCGGCATTGGCGCGCTGAAGCCCGTCGAGGCGAATCACCTGCAGGCCCTCGTCCTCGGGATAGGGCGGCAACACCCGCGCCGCCGTGGTGCGCTTGCCGGTGATCTCGATAACGTCGCCCTCGCCGATGCCCAGCTCGGCCATTGTCTGGCGCGGCAGCCGGGCAATGCCCTGACCGCTCTCTTCCTGGCGCGCGGCGGCGACTTGCAATCGCGTGGTCCGCTCGATCGTGGGTGCCGTGTCCGCCATTGCCGCTGTTCCTGTGCCACGCCGGGGCCTGACGACCCAGGGAGCACTATAGCTAGGAAGCGCGGGCGGGGATTGCAAACCGGCCGGACAGGCCAGTTAGGCGGACCAGTCCGAGGGCCAGAAAAAAGGCCCGATCGTTACCGACCGGGCCATTGAAGTTTTGGGAGAGGATGCCTGAAAGGCACCTTCGGTATGATCGCCGGGCCGAATTTGTGCAAATGCGAAACGCGCGGAATTGATTGTGTTTTTTGCAACTGAGCAATTTAGTGCGCTTATATCATTGTATATACTCGCTTTTTAATCTTGGTGTAACCGGCAGTCTCCAAATATCCTCACCCCCTCAATAATTCTTGCTGCACTGCGGCAATTTATCCTTGTGCGCCTCCCCCCTTGCCTGACGCCGCCACCCGCCCCATATCCGCCCCGGACAATTCCGGAGCATCCCATGACCAATCACCTTTCCGCGATCCCGCTGACCCGTATCGATGGCGCCGCCGACAGCCTGGTAGCGCATGCCGGCAAGGTATTGCTGGTGGTCAACACCGCCTCAAAATGCGGGCTGACTCCGC
>JANXUK010000095.1 GCA_025356275.1 Sphingomonadales bacterium
GCGATTGTCGTCGAGCAGGTCATGGACATCGATTTCCTCAAGGAAGCGGAAACCAGCGTGGCCGTCGCGCTGCCACATCAATTCCATCGCATGCCGCTCGCCATTGCCCAGCTCGACGGCCATGGCGCGTCCGGAAGGCACATCGTGGAACAGGCGGGCCTTGATCCCCGTCGATGAGGCATCGCGCAGCACGCACAGGAATTCCCGGCCGTCGATGATCAGCTTGGCGGCGCGAACCAGTATGGTAAATCGCTCCGCCCGACGCGCCTCTATGCCCTGCGCCGCCAGTGGCGGCGTATCGACGGGGGCTGCGCCGGCATGATCGCTCGACAATTGCACTCTGGCGGGGTCCTGTCCGACATAAATATGCGTATCCCTAGGTGGCGGGACACGGGCTATGTCGCACAATTCTCATGGAATGGGTAAAATTGACGTTAAATGCGATTAAGCATTCGGTGCAATCGCCGCAGAATTCCGCGCCTGTCAGTCTGCGACACCGTGGCAATGCTTGTATTTCTCACCCGATCCGCAGGGGCATGGCGCGTTGCGCGACAGGTCCATCCCGGCATAGGGATTGTCGCCCGTCAACGACGGCAGGCGCGTCGTCACCATGTTCGCGACTGGGCCGGAGCCATCATCAGGCCCCGACGCAAACCCCGGGCCAGTCAGGAAATCGGGCAGTTCGGGCAGCGCCATTCCGGCCGCCGGCGGGAAGTGGATCTCGGCGGTGCACAGGATCTTGGTCACATCCTCGCGGATCGTATCCAGCATCCGCTCGAACAGGCCGAACGCCTCCTGCTTGTACTCGTTGATCGGCGTTTTCTGGGCATAGGCGCGCAGGTGCACCACCTGACGCAATGCGTCCAGCGTCGCCAGATGCTCCTTCCAGTAATGGTCAAGCCGCTCCAGCAATACGCTTTTTTCGACCTGACGCCACATCCCCGGATCGTTGGCGGCGATCTTGGTAGTCATATGCTGATCGACCAGATCGGCCAGATGCCTCTCGACCTTTTCGGGATCGACCCCATCCTCGGCCAGCCATTCGTCGAGCGGCGGATTAACCCCCAGCACTTCGACCACATGGCTGCGCAGACCCTCGATATCCCATTGCTCGGGGTATGACCCCGGCGGGCAGGCGGTGCCGACCAGCGCGTTGACGGTGTCATGCCGCATGTCCAGCACCACGTCATCCACCGCGTCGGCATCCATGATGTCGGCGCGCTGTTCATAGATCACCTTGCGCTGATCGTTCATCACGTCATCATATTCGACGACCTGCTTACGAACATCGTAATTGCGCGCCTCAACTTTTTTCTGCGCGGTCTCGATCGCCTTAGACAGCCACTTGGACCCAATCGCCTCGCCATCAGCCAGATTGGCGTTCATCATCTTGGAAAACAGTGTGTCGGGGCCAAAGATGCGCAGCAAATCGTCCTCCAGGCACAGATAGAACCGCGACAGCCCCGGATCGCCCTGCCGCCCCGACCGCCCACGCAGCTGATTGTCGATGCGCCGGCTCTCATGCCGCTCGGTGCCGATGACGCAGAGCCCGCCCGCGGCTAGCACCTTGTCCTTGTCGGCAGCGACCTCGGCCTTGATCCGGGCGATGGCGGCGTCGCGGGCCTCGCCCTCGGGCATATCTTTCAGCTCGTCGTCGATGCGGAATTCGACATTGCCGCCCAGCTGAATATCGGTGCCGCGCCCGGCCATATTGGTGGCGATGGTGACCGCGCCCGGCGCGCCGGCCTGCGACACGATATGCGCCTCCTGCTCATGGAAGCGCGCGTTGAGTACCGCATGCTTGACGCCTTCCCTGGTCAGAAACTCCGACAGCAATTCCGATTTCTCGATCGAGACCGTGCCGACCAGGACCGGCTGGCCCGTCTCGTAACGCTCCTTGATCAGCCGGGCGATGGCCTGGAACTTGTCATTGGTGTTCTTGTAGAACTCATCCTCGGCATCCACCCGCATCACCGGCACGTTGGTCGGGATGGTCACGACGTTCATCTTGTAGATGTCAAAAAACTCGGACGCCTCGGTGGCGGCAGTACCGGTCATGCCGGACAGCTTGGGATACATGCGGAAGAAATTCTGGAAGGTGATCGTCGCCATCGTCTGGTTCTCGGGCTCGATCTGGACGCCCTCCTTGGCCTCCACCGCTTGATGCAGCCCATTGGACCAGCGCCGCCCGTCCATCATCCGCCCGGTATTCTCGTCGATGATGACGATCTTGCCGTCCTTGACGATATATTCGATGTCACGCCGGAACATCACGATGGCCTTCAGCGCCTGATCGAGGTGATGCACCACCTGCGTGTTCTCGATGTCATACAGGTTGCTGCCGACCAGCAGCCCGGCATCCTCCAGCATCCGCTCGACCTTTTCGACACCATCTTCGGTCAGCGTGATGTTCTTGGTCTTTTCGTCGGCGTCATAGTCTTCCTTGGCCAGCCGCTTGACCACAAGATCGACCGAAACATAGAGGTCGCTCTTGTCATCGGTGGGGCCTGAAATGATCAGCGGCGTGCGCGCCTCGTCCACCAGGATCGAATCGACCTCATCGACGATGGCGTAATTGAACGGGCGGTGGACCATATCGCCGCGCTCATGCTTCATGTTGTCGCGCAGATAGTCAAAGCCCAGCTCGTTGTTGGTGGCATAGGTGATGTCGGCGGCATAGGCCGCGCGGCGATCATCCTCATGCAAATTGGGCACGATGATGCCCACGGTCAGGCCGAGGAACTTGTAGACTTGCCCCATCCACTCGGCATCGCGGCGCGCGAGGTAATCGTTGACGGTGACGACATGGACTCCCTTGCCCTCCAGCGCGTTGAGATACACCGCCAGAGTGGCGACCAGCGTCTTGCCCTCACCGGTGCGCATCTCGGCGATCTCGCCCCGGTGGAGCACCATGCCGCCAATCATCTGAACGTCAAAATGGCGCATCTTGAGGACGCGCTTGGATGCTTCGCGGACGGTGGCGAACGCCTCGGGCAAGACATCGTCGAGCGTCTTGCCATCGGCCAGTTCGGCGCGCAGCTTCACCGTCTGCGCCGCAAGGTCCGCGTCGCTCAGCGCTTCCAGATCACCCTCGAAAGCGGCGATCTGGCGCACGATCTTGTCGAGCGATCTGACGTAACGGTCGTTGGATGAGCCGAAAAAAGCCTTGGCGATCTTGCCGAGCATGGAAATATCCTGAAATTGAGGTTTCTGCCGCGCGAGGTCAGCGCCGCAAGGTCACCGGTCGAGGGGCCAGCGTGAATGGGTAGCCAACGGCGCCCTATTGCCGGGCGCGGTCGATCCCGATGCGCACCGTCTGAACGGGCAGCGCAAACGCCTCTGGCAGCGCCGCATCTGGCGCGGCACGGGCGGTCTCGGCAAATTGCCGCACTGCCCGAGGTTTAGCCAGAACCGCCGCCAAAGTCGCTGCCTTGGCCGATACGCCCGCGCCAATCTCGGTATCATGGCCCAGACACACCCACGCCTGCGCCGGCGCGCCTTGCGCGGCAAGGCCCGTCAGGAGGGCAATCAGGGCGAGGAGCAAACGATTCATACGGACGCGCGATATAGTGCGCGCGAACGCCCGCGTCCAGTCGGTTTGCCACCGCCGACTGGCGCCGCTAAAGCGACCGCATGTCCGACGCCATCTCCCCCCTCGCCTCGCCCTTCCCCGCGCTGCCGCCGATCGCCGGGGTCACGCCCCGCGTCGCCCGCGCCCATTACAAAAGCTGGGACCGCTGCGACCTCACCTATGTCGAACTGGCCGAGGGCACGGCGGTGGCCGGCGTATTCACCCGCAACGTCTGCTGCTCCAGCGAGGTCGAGATCGGGCGCGAGCAGGTCAAGGCCGGCGTTGCGCGTGCCCTCATCGTCAACGCCGGCAACGCCAATGCCTTCACCGGCTATCGCGGGCGCGAGGCGGTGGAGGCGATCATGGCGCAGGTCGGCGCGCACCTCGGCTGCGCACCCGCCCAGGTGTTCGTCTCGTCGACCGGCGTCATCGGCGTGCCCCTGCCGCGCGACAAGGCCCAGGCCGGCGTCGCCGCCGCGCTCACCGCGCCGGCGTGCGGCTGGGAGGATGCCGCGCGCACCATCGGCACCACCGACACGTTCCCCAAGGGCGCCACCGCCACCGCCATCGTCGGTGGCCGCAAGGTCACGCTCAGCGCGATCATCAAAGGCAGCGGCATGATCGCGCCCGATATGGCGACGATGCTCGGCTATATCTTCACCGACGCCGCCGTCGCCCCCGCCTTCCTGCAACAAATGCTCAGCGCAGCCGGCGCCGAAACCTTCAACTGCATCACCGTGGACAGCGACACCTCCACCAGCGACACGGTGCTGGCCTTCGCCACCTGCAAGGCCGGACACACGCGGCTGGACAGCTTTGACAGCCCGGGCGCCGACGCCTTTGCCGCAGCCCTCCACGATGTCTGCCGGCAACTCGCGCATCTTGTGGTCCGCGACGGCGAAGGCGCGCAAAAATTCATCGCCATCACCGTGACCGGCGCGGTCAGCGATGCCAGCGCGCGCATCATCGGCCTCGCCATCGCCAACTCGCCGCTGGTCAAGACCGCCATCGCCGGGGAGGATGCCAATTGGGGCCGCGTGGTGATGGCCGTCGGCAAGGCGGGCCAACCGGCGGACCGTGACCGGCTCTCGATCGGCTTCGGCGGCATCTGGGCCGCGCGCGATGGCCAACCCCTGCCCGACTATGACGAGGCCCCGGTCACCGCGCATCTGAAAGGCAGTGACATCGCCATCGCGGTCGACCTCGGGCTCGGCGACGGGCGTGCGACGGTGTGGACCTGCGACCTGACGCATGGCTATATCGCTATCAACGCCGATTACCGCTCATGATAGACGCGCTGGCGCTGACCCCGGCGGTGGCGGCGATTATGCAAGAGGCCGCCGCGCGCGCGATCCTGCCCCATTATCAGCGCCTGACCGCCAGCCAGATCATCGAAAAGGCCGCCGATGACCTCGTCACCATCGCCGACCGTGAGAGCGAGGCGATCCTGGCCGACGGCCTTGCGCGGCTGCTCCCGGAGGCGGCGATTGTCGGTGAGGAGGCCGCGTTTGCCGATCCCACGGTTCTGGCTGGGCTGAGCGGGCCGCTATGCTGGATCATCGACCCGATCGACGGGACGCATAATTACGCGCATGGCCGGCCGCCCTTCGGCATCATCATCGCGCTGGCCGATGCGGGGGAGGCGATTGCCGGCTGGATCTACGATCCGCTGAGCGGGCGGCTGTGCCATGCGGCGCGAGGCAGCGGGGCGTTTATCGACGGCAAACGGATCACCGCACGGGCCAGCGATTCAAACCCGCCCATCGCTGCCATTTCGCTGATGTTCGCCGACTCCGCGCGGCGCGCGGCGCTCGCCAGCCATATCGCGCGCCATTACGCGCTCACCGACATCCCGCGCTGCGCCGCCGAGCAATATCCGCGCCTGTTGCTGGGCGCCAATGATGTTGCGCTGATGGAACGCACGCTGGCTTGGGATCACGCCGCCGGGGTGCTGCTGCTGAACGAGGCCGGCGGGATGGCCGCGCGAGAGGATGGCAGCGCCTACCGCGTCGACGATGCAAGGCGCGGACTTATCGCCGCCGCCAGCCCGGCCCTGTGGGAACAGATGGCCGGGCGGCTGGCGAATTTACGCACCTAAAGCGCGGCTTCCAGCCAGCCCTTAAGCTGACCCTTGGGCGCCGCGCCCAGCTTTTGTGCGACCGGCTTGCCATCCTTGAACAGGATCATCAGCGGGATCGACTGGACGTTGAACTGCGGCGGGATCGTGGTGTTTTCCATGATGTCCATCTTGGCGATGGTGACCTTGCCGGCCAGTTCCTCGCTGATTTCCTCCAGCGCGGGGGCGATCATCTTGCATGGCCCGCACCAGTCGGCCCAGAAATCGACCAGCACCGGCGTGCCGGCCCCCAGCACATCATAGGCAAAGCTGGCGTCGGTTACCTTGATCGTGGCCATGAATAGTCTCCTTTGCGTGCCTATCTAGGGATTGGCGCGGGCTTGGCAACCGCCGCTTGTCGGGACTGCATCACTTTGAATGTGGCAGGCTAACCCTATCGCCATCCGCGCTATGAGCCTATATGCTTAGCGTGAAGCATGGGGAGCGCGCATGGCGGCGGATAAAATACCGGTTGATTCGACAATCGAGAGCGTCTGGACTCGTCTTACGCATCAACGGAAATATGTCAGCGGCGTGCTCAGCGCTATGCGCAGGTGCCGTGCTGAGCACGGCGAGGCATCCGTTCGCATAGGAATAACGGGCAGCGGGCAAAAGCCATACTATCGTGTCTTTTGCCCCAAGGTCGATTGCGGCGAGACGATCTTCGGGTCTTTTTACGACAATCACGATCCATTGGAGAATGCATTTGCTCAGACCTACAATTGGAGCGTCTGCTCAATGACGTTTGCCGAACTGGAAGACTTCTACGCTGCTCAAATTGGTTATTCAGGGAAAAGGCCGCTCTGATGCCTAAAACACCGACCGGCGCGAAACGCCCAGCCGACGTAATCGGCAACGCCGTGCACGTTATGCGCGTTCTGACGGGCGAGGCTGACGATGATGCGCCAGACGATGGGAAGGACAAAGCGGCGCAATCGATGGGCCGCAAGGGCGGCGCGGCGAGGGCCGCGTCGATGACGCCAGAGCGGCGGGCGGAGATTGCCAAGGGGGCGGCGGCGAAGCGGTGGAGCAAATAGGCACTTGACCCGGTCACTTTTTGTCGCCACGATCGAGATGGCAAAAGGTGACCAAGGGGGCTTTCGTGGCTGTTGTTGTCCGTGAAGAATCGTGGGACGTTGATCGCCGCCTAAGGGAACTCGGCCTAAATCGGGCGGGCCTTAATTCGGCGATTCGCGCCGCCGTTGCCGCCGTTGCAGGTTGCACTGATAATTCCCCTCCAACAGCGCGAGGCTTAATGGCTTGGTTTGCAGGCGTGGTGCGCTTGCGGGAGGAGTTTGGCATGCACGGGTGGGTACGAGACGATACCGCCAACTTCTCCACAATCATTAATCATAGGCAATTGGCGAAGATAGCTGTCGCAAACACTGACGACGCCACAGGCAATGTTCGAGTTTTCCCTACAAATCGATCAAAGAAAGGTGAATTGGGAAAACAAGCCGCTTTTCTTAATCAATTACGTCTGCCATTTGATGGCTGGTCGGCAGAACCCGATGAGGCCAAAATTCCGGGTTTTGCGACGTGGTATTTGTGCATCTATGTTAATGAAGAAACTGTTCGGGCCGAGCTTTCATTACCAACTCGAATTGAGAACGGATTTTTTGCTGACTGGAGCGAGCGCATTATCCTCGTCGCCAATGACGATGGCTGGCGTCGCACGGCGTCACCAGACGTTGATGAAGGCGACGGGCCGGAGTTCCAGGTTATCGTCAGTCGAAAGTAAGTTTATGTTCAGTGGACAGCGCCTGAGACTTGCTCGGCGTCGAAAAGGCCTTTCCAAAAAGGGGCTGGCCGAAGCATTAGCTATGCACCCTCGCACCGTTACCCGGTGGGAGGATGACGACCGCTCTCCTACCGACGCAGAACTTGATAAGATTTGCGCTATCCTAGGGTTCTCTAGAGATTTCTTCTTCGGTGAAGAAATCGATGAGGCGGATGTCGAAGCTGCCAGTTTTCGATCCCTATCGAGTATGCCGGCCCGGTATCGTGATGCGGCGCTGGCCGCTGGATCGTTTGGCTTTATTTTTGGAGACTGGGTGGAGGATAGGTTTAATTTGCCCGCCCTTGATCTGGAAGACCTTTCCGGCGAGACCCCCGATGGGGCGGCGCGCGCTTTGCGAGAAAAATGGGGGATTGGAGAAAAGCCCATCTCTCACATGCTTAATCTCTTAGAATCAAAGGGAGTCAGGGTTTTTTCACTGGCTGAGGATACCGATACCGTCGATGCGTTTTCGATGTGGAGGCGCAATAAGGCGTATGTTTTTCTGAACTGCATAAAGACTGCGGAGCATCAGCGGTTTGATGCAGCACATGAGCTTGGGCATTTGGTACTACACAAGCATGGGGGTCCGCGTGGCCGAGAGGCCGAGCATGAGGCTAATCAATTTGCGTCTTCATTCCTCATGCCAAGGTCCGACGTATTAGCACAACTTTCATATGTTGATACCTTGGACAAATTAATTGCCCATAAAAAGAGATGGAAAGTCTCACTGGCGGCGCTTAATCATCGCGTACATAAGTTAGGAATGACTAGCGAATGGGAATATAGGACGTTCTGTATTCAAATTCAACAAATGGGCTATCGTAAGATTGAGCCGAGGGGGATCGATAGAGAAACGTCGTCTGCTTGGCAGCAGGTTTTATCGGATCTTCGTAATGACAAGATCACAAAGAGCAAAATAGCCGATGATTTGGCGTTGCCTACGCACGAAATTGAAAACTTGGTGTTTGGTCTTGCCAACATGCTGAGCGTTGAAGGCGGTGGCGCTGGAGACGGCGTCAAGCGCGGAAAGCTTGCGCTCGTGCATTGAACATTTATGCTTGACGTCATGCATCGGAGTCCATATAGAAATGGGCATGAGAAAGCTCGCCCCCAAAGCCCGCGTCCAAATCCTCAACCTTCTGTGCGAGGGCATGTCGATGCGCGCCGTCGCCCGGATCGCCGATGTCAGCTTCAACACTGTCGCAAAGCTGCTAATCGACGCGGGCACCGTCTGCGCCGAAATGCACGACGAAATGGTGCGGAACGTGAAGGCGAGCCGCATCCAGTGCGATGAGATTTGGGCGTTCAATTACTGCAAGCAAAAGTCGGTGGCATCGGCGAAATCCGCGCCTGCCGACGCTGGCGATATTTGGACGTGGACGGGCATCGACGCCGATAGCAAACTCATTGTCAGCTACCTTGTCGGCGATCGGTCGGGCGAGACGGCAATCGAACTTATGGACGATCTGCGCTCGCGGCTCGCCAATCGCGCCCAGCTTTCGACCGATGGGCACCGTGCCTACCTAGAAGCCATTGAGGGCGCGTTTGGTGCCGATGTGGATTATGCTCAGATCATCAAGCTCTATGGCCCAACAATCGACAAAGGCGGTCGCTACAGCCCTGCCGAATGCACCGGCATCAAGAAGGTGCGCGTCGAGGGAAATCCCGACATCGCCCATGTCTCGACCTCGTTCGTCGAGGCGCACAACAAAACGATGCGGATGCATATGCGCCGCTTTACCCGCCTCACCAATGGCCACAGCAAGAAAGTCGCCAATCACGCGCACATGGTCGCGCTCTACACTATGTTCTACAATTTCATTCGGACCCATTCCAAGCTGCGCATGTCACCCGCAATGGCCGCTGGCATCGCCGATACGTTCATGGGCTTCGAAGCCATCCTGGCGCGGATCGATGCCGCGCAAGCTCCGAAGGCTCGCGGCCCGTACAAAAAGTGCGCCCCGGTGATTTCAGAGTGATGCAGTCCCCGCTTGTCACAAGATTTGCGGCGTGACCGGCAAGCTGGCCTTGTGTAGCGCGATGACATCGGCGGGGATTTCGATCAGCAGCGGTTCCTGGGTATACAGCAACGCCGCATCCACGCTGCGCCCCGGATAGGCCGCGCTCAGGGCCGCCGCATAGGCCGCCATCTGGCGCAGCGCCGCCAATGGCACCCCGGCCAGATCGGTGGGCGGGCGCCGCGCGGTCTTGAAATCGACCAGCCTGATCCGCTCCGCCCCGATCAGCAACCGGTCGATCGTACCGGTGATCACCTGCCCGCCCACCAGCGCCGCAATCGGCACCTCGGCCAGGGCGTCCGGCCCGAACAGATCGGTCCAGCGCGGATCGCCGATCACGCGTAGCGCGGCCCCGGCCATCTCGGCATGCGCCGCCGCATCGAGATCGGGCGCCATGCGCGCCAGCCAGCCTTGCGCCGCCGCCTCGCGCACATCCGGCGCGGTATCAGGCAGACGCTCCAACAACCGATGGATAAGCGTGCCGCGCCGCGCGGTTTCCTTGGGCGCCGCCCCGGCCAGCGGCGGATCGGCCGACAGATCCTCGCCCAAAGCCGACGGCACCAAGGGCCGCGCCGGCACCGGCTCATCACCCGGCGCGCGGGTCAGCCAGCCGGGCAGCGCCGGGTCGAACGGCAATTCCATGCTGGCTGCCGCGCCGGCCGGCATTACCGGCAAAGTCCCGCGCTCCAGCCGCGTGCCCCAGATCGGGTCCTCCACGAGCGCCCCCGCGCCCCACATCGCGGCCAGCTGCGCATACCAGCTGCCGGGCGCAGGCTCCTTTTCGCGCGCGCCCAACGCCCCGCAGACGTACAGCGCCTCCTCGGCCCGGGTCATCGCCACATAGAGCAGCCGCCAATGCTCCTCGCCCTCGGACTTCGCGGCGGCCAGCGCCGCCTCGGCAATCGGCCCAAGCCGCTCGTGCTTGGCCAGCGGCGGCAAAGGCACGCGGCGCGGGGCTTCATCGCCGCCGATCACGCTGGCCGGGTCGATCAGGGCCAGGGGCGACGCGCGCGCCGTATCCGGGTTGGCAGCGGCATCGGCAAGGATGACGATCGGCGCCTGCAACCCCTTGGCGCCATGCACGGTCATCACCCGCACCGCGCCGTGCTCGCGCCCGGCCTCACGCTTCAACTCGCCGTCGCCGGCATCGAACCACGCGAGGAACCCGGCAAGGCTGGGTGTCGCGGTGGCGGCAAAGGCGTGTGCGGCATTGATCAGCTCATCGATCGGATCGTTCGCCTCGCGCCCCAGCCGCGCTACCAGCGCCTCCCGCCCGCGCCACGGCCCGACCAGCAGCCAATGCAGGAGCGCCTGCACGGGCTGGAAATCGGCGCGCGCCAGCAATCCGCCCAACCGCTCCATCGCCATCGCCACCTCGGCATGGCTGCTGCGCCGCAGATGGCTCCACAAATGTGTCCGCTCGGGGCGATAGCCATGGGCCAGCAATTGCTCCTGACTCCAGCCGATCAGCGGCGACACCAGCAGCGCCGCCAGATTGAGGTCATCGAGCGGCTGCGCGGCAAAGCGCAACGCCGCCACCAGATCGCGCACTGCCAATGGCGCGCCCAGCCTCAGTCGGTCCACCCCGGCCACCGCCACCCCGGCCGCATGCAGCCGCGCGACGATCAGCCCGGCCAGCTCCTTGCGCTTGCGGACCAGCACCATGACGTCGCCCTCATGCGCGCGGCGTGGCGGATCGCCGGGCTTCAGCCCCTTGAGCAGCGGGAAGCCATTGGCTTTCCAAGCCGCAACCTGCCGCGCGATGCGGTTGGCCAGCTCCCGGTCGGGCTTGCCCAGCCAGCGTTCGGCACCCTCATCGGCGTCTTCGGTATCGTCGCTGGCGCCAATCGGCTGGAGCAGCGCGACATAGCCGGGGCGCACCTCGCCCACATGCCGCTCGGGCGCTGTGGCCAGGCCGAAGCGCGCATGACCAACATGCGCAATAGTCGCATCGACGAAATCGAGCACCGGGGCCGCAGTGCGGAAACTCTGCCCCAACCCCAGTTCCTGCAAATCGCGCGCATCGGGCCCGCCGCGCAGGATCGCCGCATTGTCGGAGGCGCCGCGCATCGCGGCTGCCACCCGCGCGCGGGCATCTTCGAAGTTCTCAGGCGATGTGCCCTGAAAGCCGAAGATCGCCTGCTTGTAATCCCCCACCACGAACAATGTGCGGATACGGTCGCCCCGCGCGCCTTCGCCGGCAAAGAAATCGCCGGTCAGCGCATCGATGATCCGCCATTGCGCGGCATTGGTATCCTGCGCCTCATCGACCAGCAGGTGATCGAAGCGGCGATCCAGCTTATAGCGAATCCACTCCGACATCTCCGATCGGCCCAGCAATTCGGCGGCGCGGCGGATCTGGTCGTCGAAATCGATCAGCCCCTCGCGCGCCTTCGCCTCCTCCCACGCCAGCGCATAGGCCCGGCCCAGTTCAAGCGCGGGCGTCAGCCAGCCAGCCAGCGCGATCAGCGCCGCCGCCTCGCGCACCGCAAGGATGTATTCGCCAACGCGGGCCGCATAGTCGGCATAATCGGGGGTCAGTTTTTCGAGCGCGACGGCCTTGCGCTCCTCGCCGGTCTTGGTGAAAAACACGTCGAACAGATCGTCGATCAGCGACGCGCGCTCCGCCGCATCCCCGGCCAGCCAACCGCCAATCCGCGCCGCCGCCGCCAGACCGGTCTTGGTGCCCCATTGCGTCTGCACCGCCATGCAACCCCGCAGCGACGCGACATCGAACACGCCATCCTCGCACAGCGCCGCCACGCTGTCCGCATCGGCATCCGCCGCCAGCCCGAGCAGGCCGTTCACCCGCTCCCGCAAGGCCCCCTGCCACGCCCCCGGCCCCAGCCACAGATCGCGCGCCGACGCACAGGTCAGCAGATACGCCTCGACCGCATCCGGCCCCATCCGCAGCGACAGCGATGCGACGGCATCGAGCATCGCCGCATCGCCTGTCGCCTCGGCATCGAGCAACAGATCGCCCAGCACGCGCCGCGCCAGCAATTTGCGCTCGTGATCCTCCATCGGCCGCGCGCCGGCACTCAACCCCGCCTCGCTGGGGAACGCCGCCAGCAGCCATTGCGCAAAGGCGTGGATCGTATCGATCCGCAGGCCTCCTCCCGGGCAATCAAGGACCGAGGCAAACAAGGTCCGCGCCCGCGCCTGCGCCTCTGGGGCGATGTCGGCGCCGATGGCCTTCAACTCGCGCGCCAGCGACGCCGCATCCGCCCGCACCCAGCGGGCCAGCACATCGTTGATCCGCGCCGCCATCTCGGTCGCGCCGGCCTTGGTGAAGGTGAGGCACAGGATCTGGTCCGGGCTCACCCCCGGCTCCAGCAACAGCCGCAGCACCCGCGATGACAGCACCTGGGTCTTGCCGGTCCCGGCGGAGGCCGACAGCCACACCGACCGCCCCGGCGCCACCGCCAGCGCCTGATTGCCCGCAAGGGGATGGAGTCCGCTCATACCGCCGCTTCCGGGCTGCTGTCCGGCGTGAGATTGGCGAACCATTCATCAAGCCGCATCAGCTGATCGTAATCGGTATAGCCACCAAGATCGGGGTTGAGCCGCGCGGTAAACGCCTCATCGCCCATGATCCAACGGGCGATGGCCTCGTCCAGAAAATCCTCGGTAACGCTGAGGAAATCCTCGGGCAGCACGCCGCTGCGTTTGCCTTCGGTGCGCAACGGCGAACCGCGCCAGCCAAAGCCGCCGGGGCGGTCCTTGGCGCGGGTCAGCGACCAATATTCGAACTGTGCCGGTACACCGTTGACACCGCGAAACCCGCCAGCCTGCGCGATCATGCCGATCAGGCCCAGTTGCAGCGCATAGCCCTGCTCCACCTTTTTGGCCGATGGCGGCGCGCCGGTTTTGTAATCGATGATGGCCAGCTGGCCGTCGCCGAGATCATCGATGCGGTCGGCGCGGCCGTGGATGCGGATGCCCCGGTGACGCATATCGCCGCGCACCTCGGTGGTGGCAACGCTTTGTCCCTTCGCGGCGAGCCCGGCGATCTCGCCATCGATCCAGCCCAGCGCCGCCAATAAGCGCGGCCGCCACAGGCTGCGCGCCAGCGGATGCGCGCTCATCCTGTCAAGCACCGCCTCGGCCGTCGGGATCAGCGTGCCCGGCCGGCCACCGGCCTTATGCCACGCATCGAGGATGTCATGCACCGCAGTACCGCGCCACGCCGGGCTGGGTTCAGCGTCCAGCCCATCGAGCCGGCGCAGGCCGAGGATGGCCGAGGCGTAGAACTGATAAGGATCGCCGCGCAACGTATCGAGCGCGGTGACCGCAATATCGACGCGGCGCTGGGCGGCGGAAGGCATCGGCTGGGGGCGCGGAGCGGGGTCCTGTGTACGCCCCAGATCGATCGCGCGGGCCAGTGCGACGGCAGCGGTCTCGGCATGGCTGCCCCGCAATCTGGCGCCCAGCATTGCGGACACCCGCAGCACAAAGCGCGAGGCGATCACCGGCCCGCCCTCATCGCGCCGCGCCCAGCTCAGCACGACTTGCGGTGCGCCCAAAGCCCCGGCCAGATCATGCGCGGCCAGGCCAATGCGCATCTCGGCGCCGGGCACCCCCAGATGGCGTAGCACGGCGGGCGGCAGCAGCGCGTCGGGCGCCGGGCTGGCGGGCCAGACGCCCTCGGTCAGGCCGCCGCAGATGACCAGATCGGCGCGCGCCATCCGCGCTTCCAACAGGCCGAGGATCGCGACGCGCGGATGCCCGCCCCATGGCGGACGCACCGCGCTGCGGTCCATCGCCTCGCGCAACACGGATGGCAGTTCGCGCGCGGGTAGCACCGTGCCGGCGGCCTGTGCGGCGGTGCGCAGGTCCTCCACAAACGCCGAGAGCGCGCGGCCATCGGCATTCGCCCACAGCCCCTCGCCGCACAGCGCCTCGCCAGCAGCGGCAAGCGCGGTCAACTGATCGGCGAGCTGAGCCTCTTCGGGCAGCGCGAGCAACGGTGCCAGCGCTGCCTCAACCTCGCCCCACCACGCCAGCATCGCGAGGTTCTCCCGGCGATCATGCGCGGCTGGGACCAAGGCCGCCAGCGGCGCCAGACCCGGCCCCGGACGCGGTCCGCGCAGCATCAGATCGAGGCTCCGCACCTGCTCCAGCCACGCCGGCCGCGCCGCCCCGGCACGCACCAGCGGATGGCCCAGCAACGCCACCAGAGGCACCGGCGCCGCCCCCTCGCCCAGCACCTCGGCCAGCAGTAGGAGCACGCGCCCGGCGGCGGTCTGCGGCAGCGGCTGCCCCGCCGAATCATCGGCCACAATGCCCCAGCGCAGCAGATGCGCCACCACCCGGCTGGCCAGACCCCGGTCGGGCGTGACCAGCGCAACCCGGCGTTCCGGGGTCTCCAGCGCCTCGCGGATCAGGATGGCGATGGCCTGCGCCTCCTCGCCCGGATGCGCGCTTTCCATCAGCCGCACGCCTGACAGGCGCCGGCGGTCCTCGGGCAGATCGGCCCAGGTCGCCGAGGCAGCGGGCGGCAGAAACAGGCTGGAGATCGCACGGCTGCGTGCAGGCGGCGCGGCGGACGGCCCGGCGCGGTGCCACGCCCGCACCTCACCGCGCGCGACGCCCATGCGGGCCAGCAGCAGCTTGAGATGGTATTGCGGATGCGTCGCCGCGTCGCCGCGCCCAAACGCCGGCTCGCCGGGCGCAGGTGGCGTGCCGGCACGGCCCAGCTCATCCCACACCGCATCCTCAAGCGCGAGGTCGAGATCGGGCAGGATCACCGCCCCACCCGGCAACTCGGACACCACGCGTAACAACCGCGCCAATGCCGGCGAAGCGCTGGTGACGCCAGCCGCGACGATCGGATGCGCCGGCGGCGATGCGCGCCATTGCCGGGCCGCGCGGGCGAACAGCAAGTTGCGCCGATCGGGCGGATCGACCTCCCCCCGCGCCTGCAACTCCGCCAGCCAATGTTGGTGCAACCGCAGGAAGGCGAGCGTAGTGGCGCGCCAGTGATCAGCCTCACCGCCGACCAGCGCCACCACCTCGGGCGACAGCAGCGCGGTAGGCGCGATGCCCTCCACCGCCAGCCGGTCGATGGTGCGCGCCGCCTCATAGGCGCGGCGGAGAAGCGCGGCGCCGCGCGGGGCCTCATCGCCCTCGATCTGCGAGATCAGCGCGGCCAGCCGCAGCCAGCGCTTTGTGCGATCAGCCGCCGGGGGAATCGCGGCATCCGCATCCAGCGGATCGAGCAGCGGCCCCAGCGCCTCGTCCAGATCGAGATCGCCCACCGCCACCATGCGCGGCAACAGCAAGCCGCCATCCTGCGCGGCGCGAATGAAAGCCTCGGTAATAGTGCGCGCGGCACGCTGGCTCGGCACCAGCAGCGTCAGCCGCGCCAGCCCCAGATCGCCCCCGCCGTAACGCGGGATCAGCCCCGCCACCAGCGCATCGGCAAAGCCCCTATGCGCGGCGATAGAGTAGACGCGGGGGTGGGTTGCGCTGCGCTCAGGCACGCGTCAGCGCGGCTTCGGTGGGAGCAATATGCGCCGGCTCGCCCACCTCGAACCATTCGCCAGTATGGACACAGCCGTAGAGCCGGCCCTCCTCGATTGCCCGGCTCCACAGGACATTGGTCGAGAACGGGCCCTCGGGCGCGTCGCGCAGCAGGCGGTGCGACACCAGCTGGATGCCGGTGAAGATGAAAGGCGCGATCCGGCCTGGTCTCCGCCGGCTGATCTGGCCCAGCGGATCGAGCCGGAAATCTCCTTTGCCCTCATAATTATGCGCGCCATTATGCCGCACCAGCAGAAGCATAGCGTCCATGATCGCGGGGTTCCACGCCGCCGTCAGCTCGCGCAGGCAATCGCGCGGGCCGTCCAGCCAGATCGCATCGCTGTTGAGGCAAAAAAACGGATCGGGCAGCAGCGCCTGCGCCTTGAACATGCCGCCGCCAGTCTCCAGCAGCAGTGCGCGCTCATCCGAGATGGTCACCGCCGGCAACTTGCGCTGGCCCAGATGCGCGATCAGCGCGTCGGCGAGGTAATGCACATTGACTACGGCATCGGTAATCCCGCCCTCCCCCAGCCGGTCGAGCACATGATCGATCAGCGGCTTGCCCGCCACCTGCACCATCGGCTTGGGCCGGCTGGCTGTCAGCGGACGCATCCGCTTGCCCAGTCCTGCCGCCATTACCATCGCGGCGGTGGAGGCGAGCGGACGATCTGTGCCGATCTGCCCCTTCATGCCGCGATGCCGCCGCCGCCGCTGGCGCGCACATCGGCGGGCACATTAGCGGCGAACCATGCTGCCACCGGGGCCAGCGCCGGATGCGCCAGATCACGTTCCATCAGCGCCCAGACGCGCGGGATCAGCGCGAGGTAGCGCGGCTTGCCGTCACGCCGCCACAGCCGCACGAAAATGCCAATGATCTTGGCATTGCGCTGGGCGCCCAGCACTGCATAATCGGCGAGAAACTCCGCCCGGTCGACCCCGGTCGCGGCAAGGTAATGCTCCAACATTTTCGCCTCCAGCACGGGTGCAACATCGCGCCGCGCATCCTGCAACAGCGACACCAGATCATAGGCCGCATGCCCTGCCAGCGCGTCCTGAAAATCGAGCAGGCCCTGATCGGCCAGCGTTTCCAGCAGCATGATATTCTCAGCATGGTAATCGCGCAGCACCATCACCGGCGGGCTCTGCCGCCCCGCGACAGGGCCAAGCACCTGTGCCCAAGCCGCCGCATAGCCTGCCATATCGACGGTCAGCCCCAGCGCGGGGCAAAACCACTCGGTGAACAGCGCCGCCTCGCGCTGATAGACCGCCATGTCATAAGCCGCGACCGGGCCCGCCGGCAGCCGGCGCAGCGCGGCCAGCGTGTCGACAGCAGCGGCGTAGACCGCATGCTCGTCACCGGGCGCGGCGTCGAGGTGATCGCGCATCCGCCGATCGCCGAAATCCTCCAGCAGCACCAGCCCGTCCCCGGCATCCTCGGCCAGAATCCGGGGCGCGCGCAGGCCATTCTGCGCCAGCCATTGCGCCACGGCAAGGAACGGGCGCGGGTTCTCATGCGGCGGCGGGGCATCCATCAGCATCGCGCGGCCCGCCGCACGCGTCACCCGGAAATAGCGACGGAACGAGGCATCCCCGGCCAAAGCCACGACCTGCGCATCGCCCCAGCCGGCGGCGGTAAGAAACGGTGCGAAATGCGGGGGCAATGCGGGCTCGGCCATGCGCGGCGTCCTATCGCATTTTTCCGGCCTGGGAAATCATTGCCGCGCGCGTTGCCGGGGACAGTTCACAGCACCGCATCCAGCCCCGCCAGCCGGTCCTGCCAGCCCGCGCCGGCAGTGATCAGGGCCAGTCTGACGTTGGCATTGGCCCCCTCCGGCGCGGTGATCTCGATGGCGAGGCAGCCCGCCTCATGCGCGAAGCCGCCGGCATGTTCCGGCCATTCCGCGATCAGCAACGCGCCGTCGCGATACTCGTCGAGCCCCAGCTCGCCGGTCTCCGCAGCACTGCCAAGGCGGTAGAAATCGGCGTGGACCACCGGCAGGCGCACCGCCGGAGGCTCATAGATTTCGATGATCGCAAAGCTGGGCGAGGGCACCTCGCCGGCATGCCCCAGCGCGGCGATGATGCTGCGCGCCAGCGTGGTTTTGCCCGCGCCCAACCCGCCCAACAGCGCCACGACATCACCGGCCCGGCACACCTTCGCGATGGCCGCGCCCAGCCGCGCGGTGGCGGCGGGATCGGGCAAATCTCGCGAAATCACGGCAGGTCGACGATCGCGGTGGTCCCCTGCCCCGGCTCCGACATTAGTTCCAGCGTGCCGCCATGCGCCGCGATCAACTGGCTGGCCAGCGGCAGGCCGAGGCCCTGCCGCCGCTCCACCGCGCTGCCATCGGCCGACAGTTTCACGCCGCCCAATGCGCGCGCCAGCGTGGCCGTATCCATCCCCGCGCCATTGTCCGAGATGACGATCCGCGTGTGTTCGCTACGCCGCTGCCTGCGCCGCGACAGCTCCACCAGAATGCGCCCGCCCTGCGGGGTCGCGGCGATGGCATTGTCGATCAAATGGCCCAGCGCGCGGCTCAGCCGGCGCGGATCGCCGACGATCCGCCCCGCCGCATCCGACCCGCGCAGATCGAGGTTGATCCCGGCGCGGGTCAGCCATGCCGCGCGTTCCTCGACCAATTTGGTGACAAAGGGAAACAGCTCAATGTCCTCCGCCGCCAGGGGCAGCATCCCCGCCTCGCTCTGCGACAGGTCCAGCACATTCTCGATCTGCTCACCCAGCCGCCCGACCGAGGTCAGGATCGCGGCGACATATTCACGCCCGCTGTCGGACAGATCGCCGCCCAACCCCGCCTCCAGCAGTTCGGCAAAACCGCCGATCGAGGTCAGCGGCGTGCGGAATTCATAGCTCATATTGGCGAGGAACCGCGTCTTCAGCGCGTCCGCCTCGACCAATGCGGCGTTGCGCTCCTTCAGCGCATCCTCGGCCTTTTGCGAATCGGTGATATCCAACACGGTCAGCAGCCCATTGCCATCGGGCAGCGGCACCCCCGCAAATTCCAGCGTCCGCCCATCGGCCAAAGCCACACGCCCGCCGGTCTCGCGCCGCTCCAGCGTGGCGGCCAATACGCAGTCGCCCACCGCCTTGGCCTGCGCCGGCTTGGCGAGGCGCGCCGCGATACGCGTCAGCAGGTCGTCGATCTTGGGATGGCTGTCCAACACCTCGGGCTCGATACCCCAGGCGGCGGCAAAGCGCCGGTTCCACAGCTGCATCCTCCCATCGGGCGCGAAGGCCGCGACTGCCTCGAACAGGCTGTCAAACGTCGCGGTGCGGGTGCGCAGAAGGGTGTCGCGCATCGCCGAAATGCGCAAGGTCTCGGTGCGGTCCTCGACGATCAGCAGCAAGCCCCCGTCCGGCATCGGCTGGGCGACAATGCGCAGATGCGTGCCATCGCTGAGCGGCCACGCCTCCTCCTGCGTGGTGCGCGCGGCGAACCAACCGGCCCGCTCGCGCCGCCACTCGGGGAAATTGCGAACCTCGGGCAGGCGGCCGCCGTCGCGCGCGCTGTCCAGCACGCGTTCGAACAGCGGCGGGTTGAGCAGCATGGTCGGCGGCAGTGCGAAGATGCGCTGGAACGGCTGGTTGGCAAAGGTCAGCTGCCGGCGCGCGTCGAATTGCGCCACGCCGGCCGAAAGTTCGTCGAGCATCGCACGCTGCGCCTCACGGAACGCGCGAAAGGCGCGCGCCTGCTCCTCCATGTCCTCGACATCGATGGCATAGCCCGCCACCCCGTCCGTGCCCAGCGGCAGGTCGCTGACCTTGAGCGTGCGGCGCTGGCCGGCGATGGTGGTGGTAACCATGCGCTCGATCGGCACTTGCTGGGCCACCGCGTGGCGGGCGACATCGGCAGGGCCCTGGCCATCGTTGCGCTCGATCAGCTCGGTGCCGGCCGCGATCACGGCAGCGGCATTTTCGCCGCCCACAGCCGCAACATATGCCGAATTGACCAGCCGCAGCGCGCCCTCGGGCGTGCGGAACCACATCGGCAGCGGCGCCGCCTCGATCAGGCCGACCAATGCTGCGAAATCATCCTTTGCCCGCGTGGTTTCGCCGCGCAACCGGGCGAGTTCCCCCTCGCTGTCGCTGGCGTCGAACACCCAGACCAGCGCAGCGCCGCCCGGCGAGATCTGCGGATCGGCCAGACGGCCGCGTAGCGATAGGCTGGCCGTGGACCCACGCGGGGTCAGCGCCATGCGGAACGGCGCGCCGGTTTTCTGGGTGCGGCGCACCGCCTCAGTCAGCTGAGCCAGTTGGTCGGGAGTGATTGCACCGCGCGCCTCATCACCCGGAGCGCCCGCCAGTTCGGAGAGGAATTGCGGCACAGAAGGCAGGCCCAGCCACTGCGCCAGCCGCTGCGGCGCCTCGATCCTTCCGTCGGCGCGGACCAGCAGCGGCACCGCCGGCGATTCGTCGATCATCCGCGAGAGCCTGCGCCCCTGCCGCACTGCGCTCTCAGCCCGGCGCTGGCGGGCGCGCGCGGCAAGGATCGCCCAGCCAGCTGCCAGCGTCCACGCCGCAAGCAGCAGCCCGATCAGTACCAGCGCGGTTTGCGACAAAATCATCAGGCCGTGGCTATGCGCCGGGGCAGCGGATTACAACCATTGCGTCAATCATCAGGCAAAGCGCGCAATCCGCGCCTCATTGCGATTGCCGCGGCGAACGCCGCCTCGCGATGAAAAGGCGGGCACAAACCTCGCCTTTTTAACACGCGGTGCCCCCCTTCATAACGCAGCGCAATTATATGAAAATTTTATTGGCGCCCAAGCCACGACAGCCTAACGCTGCGTCCCGCAACATCAGGGGATAATAATGCGTTTTATCGTGCCTTTGGCGATATCTTTCGCCGTATCGATGACTGTTCCTGCAGCGATGGCGCAGACGTTGGGCCAGCAGGTCGAGCATGGCAAGTTCGTCCAGCATGGCTGGCTCAACACGCGCAAGGAGATCGAGCCGCTCGATATCCGCAACACCGGCGCGGGCGACCAGATGAAGGGCGCGCACCGCGTGGCGATCACCGTTTTCAACGTGGCCTTTCCCGACGCCTTCAAACTGGAGGCGAAAAGCCATGGTTCGGTAGCCTTTGCGTTGGTAACGTTGAGCCAGACGCGCAAAAGCACGATGCAGACGCGGATCGCAGGGATCGACCTTGCCACCCGGCAAAGGATCGCCGATGCCGCCTATGCCGATCTGGTCGCCCAGTTGAAGGCGGCGGGGTTCGAAGTCGTCGATGCGGCGGGTCTGGCCGCCGCTGCGCCTGAATTCGCCGCGTGGGATGCTCTGCCCAACGGCTCGCCCGGACGTTTTGGCACTTATGTCGCGCCGACTGGCATGAAATTGCGGTTCATGCCTGGCGATACCGCCAAACGCGCGTCAAACGGCATGTTCAGCAGCCAGATGCTGGCGTTCCGGACGCTGGACACCACGCAGGGTTATACGCGATCACCCTATGTCGCGCGCGACGCCAATGTGACGGCTTTGGCGGTGACGATGGTGGTCGATTACGGCGTCTATAGCACTACCGGCAACCGCAAGGGCTATGGCCGCAAGGTCTCGACCGGGTTCGAAGAAGGCGCGACCGTAGCGGCCGGAAGCGTGATGGACAGCGCCACCGTGGTGCGCGTGTGGAATACCCATTCAGGCGGATTCCCCACCCAGATCACTTTGCAGCAGCCAGTGATCTCCGACGCCGACATCGGCCCGGCGGTGGGCGCTGATGGCGATTACACCGTGCAGGCAGACCCGGCTACCTTCGTGCCGGCAGCGCTCGACGTGACGCAGCGGGTCAATGCCGCCATCGTCGGCACGATGTTGGCGCATAATTGATCGCGGGGCCCACCGATCCGGCTCAGGCGCCGGGTCGGTGGGGCCTGCTCAATAGCGGTAGTGATCGGTCTTGAACGGGCCATTCTCGGGCACATTGATGTAATCGGCCTGACGCTTGGACAGCTTGGTCAGCTTGACCCCCAGCTTCTCCAGATGCAGCGCCGCGACCTTCTCATCGAGATGCTTGGGCAGCACATAGACGTCGTTCTTATACTGCTCGGTCTTGGTGAACAGTTCGATCTGGGCCAGCGTCTGGTTGGTGAAGCTGGCGCTCATCACGAAGCTGGGGTGGCCGGTCGCGCAGCCGAGGTTCACCAGCCGGCCCTTGGCGAGGATGATGATCTGCTTGCCATCAGGGAAGGTGACCAGATCGGTGCCCGGCTTGACCTCGTTCCAGCCATAATTGTCGAGCGCGGCGATCTGGATCTCGCTGTCGAAATGGCCGATGTTGCAGACGATGCTCATCGGCTTCATCGCCTTCATGTGCTCGGCGGTGATCACGTCCTCGTTGCCGGTGGCGGTGACGAAGATGTCGGCGCGGGTGATCGCCTCTTCCATGGTCACGACCTCATAACCCTCCATCGCGGCCTGCAGCGCGCAGATCGGATCGATCTCGGTCACCATCACGCGGGCGCCGCCGTTGCGCAGTGACGCCGCGCTGCCCTTGCCGACATCGCCAAAGCCCGCGACGCAGGCGACCTTGCCGGCCAGCATCACATCGGTGGCGCGGCGGATCGCGTCGACCAGCGATTCCTTGCAACCGTACAGATTGTCGAACTTCGACTTGGTGACGCTGTCATTCACATTGATCGCGGGGAACGGCAGCTTGCCCTCCTTGGCGATCTGGTAAAGGCGGTGGACGCCGGTGGTGGTTTCCTCGGACACGCCCTTAATCGCCTTGACCGAGGCGGTGAGGTAGTCTGGCTTGGCCTTCAGATAGGCCTTCAGCGCGCGGACGAATTCGATCTCCTCGGCATTGCCGGGCTCGAACAGGGTCTCGCCCGCCTCAACCCGCGCGCCCCACAGCGCGAACATCGTCGCGTCGCCGCCATCGTCGAGAATCAGGTTGGCGGTGGTGTCGTCGCCCCAGTCAAAGATCTTGCCGACATAATCCCAGTAATCGGCCAGGCTCTCGCCCTTGATCGCGAACACCGGGATGCCCGCAGCGGCGATGGCGGCGGCGGCGTGGTCCTGGGTTGAGAAGATGTTGCAGGTGGCCCAGCGGACCTCTGCGCCCAGCGCGGTCAGCGTCTCGATCAGCACTGCGGTCTGGATCGTCATATGCAGCGATCCGGTGATCCGCGCGCCCTTCAGCGGCTGCGAAGCGCCAAATTCTCGGCGCAGCGCCATCAGCCCCGGCATTTCGGTTTCGGCAATGGCGATCTCGGCGCGGCCAAAATCGGCGAGGCCGATGTCGGCAATGACATAGTCGCGAGTGGCTTGAAGGGTCGACACGGGGGATTCTCCTGAATGCAAGACGGCGCCGGGCGGCCATTGCGGCGGCCAGCCCAGGCGCGAGATGCGCAGGCCCCTAACGATTCACCCGCCCGAAAGCAAATATAAAGAAAACTTTATATGTTGCAGAATGGCGCAGTCACCGCCGGGGCAAACCACCCATCGCCAGTTGCGGGCGATCCGCGCTGGTCAGCGCAGCATCAGACGCGACCAACACCGGAGCGGTTTCGTCACCCGACGCCAATTGCGGCACGATGTCCTGCATCGGCGCATCGCCCGACAGCATCGCATCCGCCGCCGCCAGCAGAGGTTCCGCGCCCTGCGCCGCTGCCAGATCGCGCGCCGCACCCTTCAGCTCATGGCAGCCGAGCCACGGATGGCCTCCCCCATAGGCATTCGCCATCGCGACGCTGATCCTGTCCAGCGCATTATCGGCGCCCCGCGCGCCAAATTGCCTGGCCAGTTCGGCACGCAATTGACGACTGGCGGCATTGAGTTCGGCCAGGTGATGCGCCTCGAAATCCTGATAATCGCCCTGAAAATCATCGGATGTGGTCCGGCAGCGCAGCCCCGTCACCATCAGCATGATATCCAGCCGCCGGAGCTTCTCCGCACTGCTGATCGTATCGGCCTGCGCCGGCACAGCCGCCACCAGCATCGCCAGTGCAGCCATCGCCGCGCCGGCTGATTTTGTCCGTCCCATAAAGTGTCTCCCGTCCGTCCAGTACCCCGCAAGGCGAAAGCTACGGGGCCATGCTGTGTTTGGTGTGAAGACATCGGGTTAAGCCGAAATTACCATGATGCGCTGTTGCCGCCCGGCCACGGCAGCCTATATGTGGCGGCAAGGCGGCGTTTTGTCCGCACCCTAAGGAGACCCACATGAGCATCGCAATTGGCGACACCCTGCCCGATACCAAGCTGATCAAGGCCACCGACAATGGTCCCGACGCGGTTCAGTCCGCCGATTTCTTCAAGGGCAAGACCGTGGCGCTGTTTTCGCTGCCGGGTGCGTTCACGCCGACCTGCTCGGCCAAGCACCTGCCCGGCTTTGTCGCCAATGCCGCCGCGCTGAAGGCCAAGGGCATCGATGAGATCGCCTGCACCGCGGTCAATGACGCCTTTGTGATGGGCGCGTGGGGCAAGGTCAGCGGCTCGGCCGACGTCACCATGCTGGCCGATGGCAATTGCGAATTTGCCAGCGCGCTGGGCCTGACCATGGACGGCAGCGGCTTCGGCCTCGGCAAGCGCGGACAGCGGTTCTCGATGGTGGTCAAGGACGGCGTGGTCGACCAGCTTTTCGTCGAGGCGCCGGGCGCGTTCGAGGTGAGTTCAGCCGAGCATATGCTGGCGCATCTGTAAGCGAAGGCTGTCCGGGTGGGACATGGTTTGATGGATCGCCTTGCGGCGGTTGAGCCTGTGCGTTTGGTTGCCGCCTGCGGCAACCAAACGCACAGGCATCCTTCGCAAAAAGCGCCCTTTTGCGGTTTTCGCAAAACACCATGATCTGGGGCCAACTGGTTGGCAAAGCGCTGGTTTCCGGCGTGGTGATCGCGCTGGCTTCGGAGGTCGCGCGGCGCAATCCGGGATGGGGCGGGCTGATCGCCTCGCTGCCGCTGACCACGCTTCTGGCGCTGATCTGGCTGTGGCGGGCGAGTGACGATCCGGGGCGCGCCGCCGATTTCCTGATCGGCACGGTGCTCTATGTTATCGCCGCCCTGCCCGCGCTGATCGGAATCGCGGTGTTGTTGCGGCAGGGGGCGGGGTTTGCCCCCTCGCTTGGCGCGGGCGTCTTGCTCGCAATCGGCGGGTATCTGGCATTGGGCGCGGTGGGGCGGGCGTTGGGCTGGCCGGTTTAGCCCACACGCCCTCGCTTAGCCCACACCCTCATCGCGCAATTTCAGCTCGATCGCGCGCCACAGCCGCTCCAGCGCCTGTGCCGGCTCGCTCGATGGCGCGAAGGTGCCGATCGGCGCGCGGCGGAACGCCACCTGTTCGATCTGGCTGGCTTGCGGGATCACCGGATAGGGCGCCATCGCCCCTTCGCGCGCGGCGCGGTGTGCCTTGCGGCGCGGATCATACATCGAAAGCACCGGCAGCAAAGGCGGGTGCCGCCCGGTAAAGGCCGCCAGATCGCGGCGTAACAGGCCCAGCGCCCGCGCCGACAGCGGCGAGGCCGGCAGCGGCACGATCACTACGTCCGCTGCCGCCAAAATCTGATCGCTGAGTTCGTTCTGCATCGGCGGGCAATCGAGCACGATGCGCGGAAAATCCTGCCGCAGCGCCAGCGTCATGCTGGCCAGCCGCTTGCGCTGACCCAGCCGCGCCAGGTGCAGCGGCAGCGAGCGCAGCGAATCATCGGCGCTGAGCAGCGACAGGCCAGGGTGCACGGTCGGGGAGATCAGCTGCTCGGGCTTGCCTTCGCGCTGAAACAGCGAGGCGGCGCGCATTCGCGGCACCGCATCCAGCCCCAGCAGATAGCCCGCCCCGCCCTGCACATCGAGATCCCACAGCAGCGTCGAGTGCCCGCCCTGCACCGCGCAACGCCAGGCGATATCCACCGCGATGGTCGATTTGCCGACGCCCCCCTTGGCGCTGTAGACTGCGATAACTGCCATTTGCGGTTGCGATCCAGGTCAAGGTTTGCCCAAGCGTCGCCTGTGGCATGTTGCCACGATACACAACGCCGCAATTCGATGTGTTCCAAAGCGGGAGGGTTTGTCGGCAAATATTAACCGATGAACCGGCCACTCCCCAGAAACAAAACCGGCCGATCAACCGCCGCTAGTGGTTCGATTTTGACACTCGAGTCCCGCTTGCGGCAAGCGCGTGTTCGAATGTCAAAATCAATCCACTAGAGCGTGATGACAAAAGTGGGTGCCGGCTTTTGTCGATAAATCACGCGAAAACAAAGACTCTGGAGCATGATGCGATTCCACCTTATCGCATCATGCTCTGGCGTTCAGTTGAGGATCACCAGATTGGACGGCGCATCACCGCCGTTGATCACATTGTTGCCATAGGACGTGACCAGGCCGCCGTTTTGCAGATCCAGTGCCTTTGCGCTGCCGACGATCTGGCTGGCATAGACGGTAGCGTTGTTGCCCGAGCCGATCACCCGAACCCCGAAACTCGTATTGGCCATCAGCGTCGCTCCGAGCATCTTGAGTCGGCCCACCCCCCCGGTCGTCCCGACACGCACGCCCCCCGCATTGTTGAACAGCGTAACGTCGCGCAGCGTCACCCGCACCGTGCTGACCGAGGCAATGTTGATCGCCTGCCCGCTGGAATTGGCGCCGCGGTAATCCTTGAACTCGCAATTTTTGACCAGCACCTCACCGGCCTGCGCGATGGTCAGCCCGGTGACATAGGTGGTGTCGGGGCTGGTACCCTCCATATCGAGGCCTTCCAGCGCGATAACGTCCGTCGGTCCGGCGGCGATAGTAAAAGCGCCAATGATCAGCGGACGTGTGCCATCGCCGCGCAGGGTTAGCGATTTGGTGATGGAGACCGCGCCATAGTTGCCCGAATCGGCGATGTTGAGGATGCCGCCGGCGGCGGTGCGTCCCTCGGCATAGGCGATGGTGACGCAAGGATAGAGCGACGTGCAATTGCCGGTGTCCGCCCCCTCGGCAATCACCCAGGTCTGCGGCAGGGGCGCGTCATCGGCGAGCGCCGGAGCGGCGGGCACGCAGGTCAGCGTCAACGCGGCAACAGCGCCCGCGACGGCTTGATAACAGGTTTCGCGCATGGGCCCCTCCAAGCGCCGCCGGACATCCAGCAGGCTTCCCCGCGAAATGCCCTAGGTAGACGCGCCTAGCGAGGGTGGTTGGGTTCAGTTTGGAGGCGAGCGGCTCGGGATGGAGCCGAAGCCGAGCGAGTGAGCTGAACGCGCGCGAATTTCGCGATCTGGCAGCGGCGGTCGAGATTTGGGCCAGGCCGCAGCGAGCCATAGGCGATCGCAGGGTAAAATGGTGGATGAACGCGACCCGGCGCGCAGCACACTTCAGTACGTGAGCACCGGAAGCGCGAACAACCGCCATTTGCAGCCCCGCATGGGCCGAATGTCGACAGCCCCTTCAATATCCCATCAGGCTGAGCACTTCCTTCCGGCTGCGATGATCGTCGAGAAAGCAGCCGAGCAGCCGGCTCGTCACCATGCTCACCCCCGGCGTCCGCACGCCGCGCGCGGTCATGCAGGCGTGGGTGGCATCGATCACCACCGCGACGCCATGCGGGCGCAGATTGTCCCAGATGCATTGCGCCACCTCGGCGGTCAGGCGCTCCTGAATCTGCAGCCGGCGGGCGTAACCGTGCAGCACCCGCGCCAGCTTGGAGATACCCACCACCCGGTCGCGCGGCATATAGGCGATGGCCGCCTTGCCGATGATCGGGGCCATGTGATGCTCACAATGCGACTGGAACGGGATGTCCTTGAGCAGCACGAGTTCGTCATAGCCGCCGACCTCGCCAAACTGGCGTTCCAGGTGCGCGGCGGGATCCTCGCCGTAACCCTGGCAATATTCGCGCCACGCCTTGGCGACGCGGGTGGGGGTGTCGCGCAGGCCCTCGCGCGCCGGGTCGTCACCAGCCCAGCGGATCAGCGTGGCGATGGCATCGGTTACCTCGCGGGGGACCGCAGGTTTGATCGCGGTGCCGATTACGGCGGGTAACAGCTCGGCAGGATTGTCGTCGCGGCTCATATCACATCCCTTCGCCGGGCCGTCTGAGCAGCCCGCCCTTTCTGAACAGCCCGCGCCGGCGGGCGATGGGCTCGAACAATTCTTCGGCCCGCTCCGGATCGAGGAGGCTGTTGTCCGCCAGCACCTTCTCCGTATCGCTCAGTGCGCCCAAGTCCAGCGGCACGAGCCGTTTGCCGCGCGGACGGCAATTTTCAATAAGACTCGCCATGCTGCCGGTATGCCTTGCCACATCGCCTCGCGGAATGCCGCAATGTTCGGCCAGCAGGCGGTGACGCAGACGGGTTATCGCGCCGGTGATATGCGCATTGGCGGGGCGCCGGCTGTCGAGGAACACATCGCATTCGCTGTCCAGCCCCATCGAACGATTGTTGAGATTGGCCGAGCCGACGCGCAGGATCTCATCATCGACGATCATCAGCTTGGAATGGACATAGATCGGCTGGCCGCCCGCCGTCAGCGGCACATAGGCGCGAAACCGCCGCGCGGGGTCGACCGCAGCCAGCGCCTGCATCAGGCGCACCCGCGCCGAATCCATCGCCTCGCGTTGCAGCCAGCCCTCGGCAGTCGCGGCGGTGATCAGGATGATCTCGGGCGGATCGGGGGCGGCCAAACGCTGTGCCATGGCCTCGGCGATGCGGCGCGAGGCGAAATACTGGCTCTCGGCATAGATGAATTTCTGCGCCCGCGCGATATGCGCGACGAACAAAGCCTCGATCTCGCGGATTTCGGGGGCGCCATTATAGGCGGCGCGGGTGCGGGCGATGCCGATCTCGACATCCCGGAAATCGGTGCGGGCTTCGGCCGGCCAGGGGCTCTCGGCCTGAGGTGCACAAGGTGCCAGCATGCCGGCGCCGGCGCGTTCCCAGCGCTCCCGCGCCAACTCGCCCAGTGCGGCGGCGGCCTCGCCATCGACGACCATCGAAAGGTCGTGCCACGGCTGATAGGTCTTGCCATTGGGCGAGCGACGGGTGGGCGCATCGTCCAGATGCTCGGGTGTGTCGCGCCGCGACGAGGTCAGGTCGATGCCCCCGCAGGCTGCGAAGCAATCGTCGATCGCCACGATCTTCTGATGATGGCTGCACCCCAGCGGATGCGCCGAATCGAGCCGGAACGTCACCCGCCGGTTCCACGACCAGCGAATAATATCGAGCAACATCGAGCCGCGCAGCAACGCCTTCAGCGCGCCGAAATTCCACCGCAGCACATGGACGCCAAGGCTTAGCCGCCGCCGGACCAGCCACACGATAAAACCGCCGAACCGCGCCGGATATTGCGCGCGATGCGGAACTTTCCACCAACGGCGCCCGCCGGTCAGCTGAATCCGCGTATCGAAGTCCCAGCCAATCAGCATGATGCGCTGCCGCGCGCCCAGCATCGCCTGTTGCAGCAGGTCAAAATAATCGGCAGCGTCGATCACCACATGCGCGCGGGCGGCGCGGGCATAGCGCCAGACGGTTTCGGAAGGGGCGGGATCGGGCGCGGGCAGCGCTGGTGCCGTATCATCTCCGCTGGTCATGGCAGCGGTGATAGCACCGCTGTGGGTGGGCACAAGTTTGCGGATGGTGCGGGCGTGGGATCTCGGCGTACCGCTCCGAAATCAGAAACTCCCGCCAAGCCCTTAAGACTTAACGGGAGTTTATGGTGCGCCCGGAACGATTCGAACGTCCGACCCTCAGATTCGTAGTCTGATGCTCTATCCAGCTGAGCTACGGGCGCGGGGTGAGGGGCCGCATACGGGCGCGCCTGCGGCTTGGCAAGGGGCTTATTGCGGCGCTATTGCCCGGCGTCATCGCCCCCGGCCCGGATCGCGGTCAGCAATGCGGCGGCCAGCGGGTAATCCAGCGGCGGCATCGCCAGGGCCGCCAGTGATTCGGGGGCAAACCAGCCGAGCTGCTCGGCGGCATGCGGCGCGGGTATTCCTGCCCAGTCGCAGCACATGTAAAGAAGTATTACATGTGGCGCGCGGGGCGCTGGCGGCGCGATTTCGTCGGCGGCAAAGCCCACCGCCACCAGGCGGGCCGGATCGACCGTGACGCCCAATTCCTCCCAAATCTCGCGAATAGCTGCGGTTTGCGGGACCTCGCCGGGCTCGATCTTGCCGCCCGGAAACTCCCACAAGCCCCCATGCGACGCGCCCGTCCGCCGCTGCTGGAGCAAAACATGCCCGTCCCCGCGCAGCAAAGCCACCGCGACCACCGGCACCAATGTCGGACAAATTTTCACAATGCTCTCCCGCGTAAACTACTTCTTAACAAGATCCTGCGATTAACCGTTACAGAGGGCAAATCGGCGGGGGCAATGAGTAAATCTTCATTCTTCCACCGGCTCAGACGCGATCAAACCGGTACGTCAGCGTTAGAATACGCGCTGATCCTGTCTTTGATCGTCCTGGCAATGTTTGCTGCTCTGACTGGCTTTGCCAATGCGATAAAACAAACATGGGGCAACGTTGCATCGCAATCTGCGTCGGCAACAAGTCAGGCGACTGCAAGTTGAATACGGGTCAATCTTTCCATTTCAAACCAGGAGACTTAACATGAAGTTCATCAGCAAAATGTTCCGCGACGAAGCTGGCGCCACCGCGATTGAGTATGGCCTGATTGCCGCTCTCATCGCCGTTGCCGCGATCACCGCGATGAACGGTCTGGGCAATCAGCTGAAGACCACCTTCAACACGACTTCGAGCTCGATGAGCTCGGCCAACGCCGCCGCTTAATAGCGAAGGCTTTGCCAAGGATCGGGGCGGCAGGGAAACCTGCCGCCCCTTTTCGTTGAAAAAAAACAGTTTTGTTGGAAAGACCCTGGGGCCGACTAACGGATAATCAAGGATATTATACTAAGCCACCAACAACGATTGGCAAGATCGCGGGCAAACCGCTGTCTGGCCTATCGACAGGAGACCCGGTCGTGAAAATTTCCACACTCTGCTGTCTGCTGCGCGACGATGAAGGTGCCACCGCGATCGAATATGGCCTGATCGCGGCGCTGATAGCGGTTGCGGCCATTACCGCCATGAACGGGTTGGGCAATCAGCTGAAAACGACCTTCCGCACCACTTCAAGTTCGATGAGTTCGGCCAACGCTGCTGCGTGATTATGCGCCGATCCGCAGGAAGCGTTCTTCCCGCTGATGCAGAATATCGCGCGGGCTGAGCTTCGCCAGCGCGCCCAGTTCCTCGCCCAATGCCTTGCCCAGCGCGCCCGCAGCCGCCGCGCCGTCGCGGTGCGCGCCGCCCATCGGTTCGGGGATGATGCGGTCGATCACGCCCAAGGAAAGCAGATCCTGCGCGGTCACCTTCATCGCTTCGGCGGCATCGGCAGCCCTTTCGGGCGAACGCCACAGGATCGACGCGCAGCCTTCCGGGCTGATCACCGCATAGACCGCGTGTTCAAGCATCATCACCCGGCTGGCGCTGGCCAAAGCCACCGCGCCGCCCGATCCGCCCTCACCCACGATCACCGCCACCATCGGCACCGGCAGCGCCAGGCAAGCCTCGGTCGAGCGCGCAATGGCCTCGGCCTGGCCGCGCTCCTCCGCCTCGACGCCGGGGAAGGCGCCTGACGTATCCACCAGGCTGACCACCGGCAGGCCAAACCGCCCGGCCAATTCCATCAAGCGGATCGCCTTGCGATAACCCTCGGGCTTGCCCATACCGAAATTGTGACGGATGCGGCTTTGCGTGTCATGGCCCTTTTCGTGGCCGATCAGCATAATTTTGTGGTCGCCCAGCCGCGCAAAACCGCCGATGATCGCCTGATCCTCGCCAAAATGGCGATCGCCGCCCAGCGGCACGAAATCGCTGAAAATATGCCCGACGTAATCGAGGAAATGCGGCCGCGCCGGATGCCGCGCGACCTGTGTCTTTTGCCACGGGGTCAGCGACGCGTAGGTGCTGGCTAGCAACGCCGTCGATTTGCCCTCCAGCCGGGCGATTTCGGCCGAGATGTCGACATCGGCGCCCGATGCGGCTTTGAGCTCGGCGATGCGCGCTTCGAGCGCGGCGACCGGCTTTTCGAATTCGAGATAGGAGATCATGCGCAGCGCCTAATCGCCCGAGCGATGTACGGCAAGAGGGGTGTGATTTTGAGCGAGCGGATGCCGCGCATTGACCAGCGCAACCAGCCGCGCCGCGTCGACATGGGTGTATATCTGCGTCGTCGCGATATCGGCGTGGCCGAGCAGGGTCTGCAACACGCGCAAATCAGCCCCGCCCTCCAACAGGTGCGTGGCAAAGACGTGGCGCAGCACATGCGGGCTCAGCCGCTCGGGCGCGATGCCGGCGCGGGCGGCCAGATCGCGCAGCAGCTGAAACAGGCGGATGCGCGTCAGATGCCCGGCGACGCCGCGCGAGGGATAGACGAAGCGCGCCGCCAGAGCAGAGGCTGGTTTGGCCCGCACCGCCAACCACCGGCTCAGCACATGCCCGGCGCGCTGGCCGATCGGCACCATCCGCTGGGCGCCGCCCTTGCCGGTGACCGTCAGGAACGGCGCATCGCGCGGCACCGCCGCCAGCGGCAGCGATACCAGCTCGGTCGCGCGCAGCCCCGACCCATAAAGCAGTTCGAGCAGCGACAGCGTGCGCAGCGGCTCGGGGCGGTCCGTGGCCGCCTCGGCCTCGGCGGCGGCGAACAGCGCGGCGATATCGGCATGGCCGATCAGGCGCGGCAGGGGTCGCCTTGCGCGCGGGCGCGGCAAAGCGGCGGAGGGATCGTCGGCGCGCCAGCCATCCTCGACCAGAAAGCCATAAAACTGCCGCAAGGCCGAGCATTTGCGCGCCAGCGATGACGGCGCCAGATCGGCCCAATGCGCCCCCAATCGCGCCAGAGCGGCACCATCTGCGGCGGTGAGATCGCTCAGCACCTCCCCGGCCCCCGCCAGATCGCGGGCATAGGCGGCGATAGTGTTCGCAGCGGCACCCCGTTCCGCCGCCAGCATCGCGAGAAACGCTGCGATCGCGCCTGGCGGGTCGTTGGAGTCGATATGCCTAGCCGCGCGCGACCGCTTCGGCGGCGATCATTCGTGCCTCGGCGGTCAGGCCGACGCGATCGAGCGCGCCGACGATGTGATAGAGATAGCGCGGCGTCATCCGGTCCCACCCCTCGCCCTGCATCCCCAGCGCGGCCAGCAGCGACACCAGCGCCGGGTTGTCCGCCGCCGCCGCGCGGTCGATAGCAGCGCTCCACGGCGTCCGGCGGTCGAGATCGGTCCCAAGCTGGCCGGCGAAATCCTTGCGCGTGCCGTCGCTGATCCGGCCCAGACCCGCCAGCCCCGCCAGCAGAAAGCCGGCTTTGCGGCCCCCCGGGCTGCCATCGGTGCTGGCAAAACTTTTCAGCGAGCCATCGCTGACCTGCAAGGCATTCGGCTCGGCCAGCGCCAGCAGCGCCCAGCCCAGCGTTCCATCCCCCGTCACCCCCTGCCAGCGCAGCGCATTGCCATCGAGGCCGGCGGCCAGCATCGCGGTGATGAGATCGGGCGCGGCGGCGGATTGATCCGCGCTGACCGGCATCCGCGCGGCGGCAAACGCGGTCAGGGTCAGCCGCGAATAACGCGCCACCGGCCCGGCCCCGCCATCCCACAATTGTTGCATCGCGGTCAGCCGCGCCGCCGGCGTATCGCCGACATAGGCATCGCGCAGCAGCAACGCGCGGTCCGCCGGGGCGTCGGTGACCTCGTCATTGGCATAGATCTGGCTGTACAGATCGACCATCGCCGCCGCCGACAGGATGCCGTCGCCTCCGGCCCGGTCCGCCGCATCGGCCCGCGCGCCCAACCCCAGCATCGGCGCGGTGGCGGCAGTGTAGAGATAGCGCGAGCCGCCGGCCTGCATCAGGCTGGCCGGCGGGGTCAGGCCCGTCGCGCTGGCCAGTGCATAACGCCACGGGGTCAGCTCGCTGGCGCCGGCCCATTCGATAGTGACTGCGCGCCGTCCCTTGCCCGCCGCGCCTGCGTATTTCTGGGCCAGCAGCATGTCGATATGCGGCATCAGGCCCATGTAGGTCTGGTGGTCAAGCTGCGCAAAGCCGCCCGCCGCATTGCCCGAGAACGCCTGGCACATTGCGCGCATCACCTGCCACTGCGGGTCTTTGCGCGTGGCGCCCTGGATCGCGATGACCGGGCAGATCCCGGTGAAATCCTCGGTGGCAACATAGGCATCCATCGCCGCTTGGGTCAGCGCGGGCGAATAAGCGTCGGGGTCGACATCCTGCACCAGCGCGCGCGCGGCATCGCCCTCACCCATCCGCGCCAGCAGCCCGGCGCGCAGCGCGGCAAACTCCGCCCCGTCCATGCCCGCCGGCGCGTCCATCCGCGACGCCAGCGTGCGGCGCAGCAATATGTGACCCCAGCGCGAGACCAGCCGGCCGGAGTTGCCCGCCATCACCGCCCGGACCAGCCCGGCATCCTGATGCGCCAGCGCGCCGGGGGGCAGCCCGCCCTCGGCGCTGGCGATGATACCGACCCGGCGCAGCGCGTGGCGCTCGGCAGGCGGGATGTCCTGATGCGGCTTGATGCCGAGCAGCTCATCGATCTGATCGGGTGGCAGCGCCATCAATTGCGCGAAACTGGTGATGCGGGTCGGGAGCCCGCTTGCGGCAGGCGTGCCGTCGGCGGCGGTGCCCGGGGCCGCGCTGGACGTCGCATCGGGGATCAGCGGCCCGGCCGCAAGGCTCGGCACCGCGAGCGGCAGCGGCGCGGCGGCGGCGGGCGCGGCAGCGGGTGCGGCAGCGGGTGCGCGCGCGGCGGGCGGCTTGGCGGCAGCGGGGGTGTGGCTGGGACGCGGTGCCGCACGGTCGAAGCCTGCGGGTAGCAGCGATTCGGGCGCCTGCTGCGCCAGCGCCCATGCCGAGGGTACCACCAGCGCCGACACCAACGCCAGCCGGATTGCAACGCGGCTTATGTAAAGGCGCTGGGCGCTCATCGCCCGTCACCCTGAACTGGCAGATCGACAATCATCACATGCACCGGTTCCGGCCCACCCTTCTGCCAAGCCAGCGCGATCACGCCGCCGCACGCCGCCAATAGCGCCAGAACGGTCACCGCCGCCGCAAACCTGCCGCGCTTTGGCTGACGCGCCTCCCGGCGAATAATCACGCTCACCCGCAACTCCGCCGCAATCGGCCCACTTGCCGTATGGCCTAGCCCAAGTATAGGCCAAGCCGCAATGGACCTTGATGCACCCATCCCCACCGGCGGTACGCCCACCGGTACCACGATCGCCGCGCTGGCGCGCCGGCTGGACCGGCCGATCGTGCTGGTCGGGATGATGGGGGTCGGCAAGTCGAGCCTGGGGCGCAAGCTGGCGAGCGCGCTGGGGGTGCCGTTCATCGATGCCGATGATTCGATCGAGCTGGCCGCGCAAATGACGATTGCCGAGATCTTTGCCACGCATGGCGAACCCTATTTCCGCGATGGCGAGCGGCGGGTGATCGCGCGGCTGCTGCGCGGCGGTGACGAGCAAAACGTCAGCGTGATCGCGACCGGCGGCGGCGCGTTCTGCAACCCGGCCACCCGCGCGCTGATCCTGGAGCAGGCGCTGGCGGTGTGGATCGATGCCGATCTCGATACGCTGGTCGAGCGGACCGCGCGCAAGGGCAATCGCCCGCTGCTGCACGGCGGCGATCCGCGCGCCATTCTGGGGCGGCTGCGCGATGAACGCGCCGCCGATTACGCACAATGCCCAATCCATGTGATGAGCGACAACACCCCGCAGAGCCGGACGCTGGGCCGGGTGCTGGGGGCGATTGCGCTGTGGCTGGACGGCAAAGGCGGCAACGGCAACGGCAACAGCAGGGCAGCGGCGGTATGATCAGCATCGATGTGGCATTGGGGACCCGCGCCTATGAGGTTCGCGCCGGCAGCGGGCTGCTCGGTGATCTGGCGGCGCAATGCGGCGCGCGGCTGCGCAAGCGGGTGGTGCCGATCGTCACCGATGCGAATGTTCATGCCGCGTGGGGTGCGGTGGTCGCCGCATCGCTGGCAGCGGCGGGACATGAGGCAGCCTGGCGCATCCTGCCGCCCGGCGAAGGCGCGAAAAGCTGGGCCGAGCTGGCCGCGACGGTCGACTGGCTGCTGGGGCTGGAGGTGGAGCGCGGCGATCATATTCTGGCGCTGGGCGGCGGGGTGATCGGCGATCTGACCGGCTTTGCCGCCTCGGTCCTGAAGCGCGGGTGCCATTTCATTCAATTGCCGACGTCGCTGTTGGCGCAAGTCGATTCGTCGGTGGGGGGCAAGACCGCGATCAACACGCCGGCGGGCAAGAATCTGGTCGGCGCGTTTCATCAGCCGGCGCTGGTGCTGGCCGATCTGGACACATTGGCTACCCTGCCGCCGCGCGAATTGGCGGCCGGTTATGCCGAGGTCGTGAAATACGGCTTGCTGGGTGACGCCGCGTTCTTTGCGTGGTGCGAGGGCAATGCGGCGGCAGTGCTGGCCGGCGATGCAGCGGCGCAGCAGCATGCCGTTGCGGTGTCGGTTGCGGCCAAGGCGCGGATCGTGGCCGAGGATGAGTTCGAGACGGGCGGCGCGCGGGCCCTGCTCAATCTGGGGCACACGTTCGGGCATGCGCTGGAGGCGGCTACGGGATTTGGCGCAAGGCTGCTGCATGGTGAGGGCGTGGCTTTGGGCATGGTGCTGGCAGCACGGTTTTCGGCGGCGCGGGGCCTGATGCCGGGCGCGGAGGCGGAGCAGATCGCGGCGCATATCGCCGGGCTGGGCCTGCCGGCGCAGTTGTCCGATCTGGGGCTGAATGTGTCGGGCGACGCGCTGGCAGCGCACATGCTGCATGACAAGAAGGTCGATGCCGGGCGGGTGGCCTTCGTGTTGATGCGGGGGATTGGCGAGGCCTTTTTGACACGCGACGTGGCCTTGCCGGAGGTCTCGGCGTTTTTGAGCGCCGAACTGATGCGCTGAAGCGCTCTAGTGGATTGATTTTGACATTCAAAGGCACCCTTTGCCGCAAGCGGGACTCGAAGGTCAAAATCAACACACCCTAGCCGAAGATCGCGATCGACTGTATGCCGCTCAGCACCGGTTCGCCTGCGCTGTTCCATATTCGCATGGTCTGGCTGGAACAGCCGCCGCCCGCGTAATCGCCTGAGGAGCGCAGCAACCACCAGCCGCCTCGCGTTTCGGGGGTCGCGGTGAGCAGATTGACCTGCCAGCCCATCGAGCTGGCGGGGACCCGGGCGCCGAGCATCGGCATCACGCCGGGGGGTAGCGCGTCGGCAGTGAGCAACAGGCTGGCGACCGGGTCGAGCGCATCGGCCTGCTTCAGACGCACCCACCAGCACAATTCGGGGCGCTTTTCGGGGGCGCGCGGAAGGGCGAAGCGCGCCTCAAAATTATGACGCAGGAAAAGGGGGGCGAGGTCGCTGATAGCCGGCCTCGCATCCTCCACCGCGATCAGGCGATCGGGCAAAGGCGCGTGGTTGAGCGCCAGTTCGCTGGCCACCGGGCGCATAAACACGAAAGTCGCGGTGAGACCGATACCGCTTTCGCTCCCTACCTCCGCCGCGATCCACACCGCGTTCTTGCCGACGCGCAGCAGCCGCGCGGTGGCGGTGATCCGCGCGGATAGCGGGGCCACAAAGCTGACCTGCGCCGAACGCAAGGTTGGCAAATCGGTGCCGCCAACCCGCTTTGCCGCCGCCAGAGCCACGCTAGATGAGAAGCCGCCATAGGCGGTGCGGCCCTGATGCCATCCCTCAGGCACAACCACGGACAGGCCATCCGCGCGCAGGTCTGCCCCTGCCAGAACCCCGGCGAAGCTCATTCGAGTTCGAGGATCACCGCATCGACTGCCAAGCTGTCGCCCGCCGCGGCGTTGACGGTTTTGACCACGGCGGATTTTTCGGCGCGCAGGATGTTCTCCATCTTCATCGCCTCGACTACCGCCAGCGGCTGCCCCGCCTCGACCCGGTCGCCCGGCGCGACATGCAGCGCCACCAGCAGGCCTGGCATCGGGCAGATCAGGAATTTCGACAGATCGGGCGGGATCTTGGCGATCATATGCCGCGCCAGATGCGCGATATCGGCGGGCAGGATCTGGACCTTGTGCGCCCGCCCCCGCGTCGTCATGCGCAGGCCCATGCGGGTCGGCGCGATCCTGACGCTCAGCTCCTCGCCATCGATCAGGGCGTGCACCAGACGGTCGCCCGGCGTGTATTCCATCTCCAGATGCACCGCCGCGCCATCGACGGTGACGTCATCATGGTCGATGGTGACGGCATGGACGCACTCGCCAATGGTGACGCTCCAAGCACCCGGCGGCGCCAGTTCCCGCGCCAGTTGCCCATCGACCCGGCGCGCGCGATCGGCGCGGGCGGAGGCGATAAAGCCGGCGATGGCGGCCAGATGCGCGGTGAGGCCTTCGGGCGTCGCGGCGCCGTGGAAACCGTCCGGGTATTCCTCGGCGATGAAGCCGGTGGTGAGGTTGCCGCTGCGGAAGCGCGGGTGCTGCATGATCGCGGAGACGAAATCGATGTTGTGGCCCACCCCCTCGATCTCGAACGCGTCGAGCGCGGCGATCTGCCGGTCTGCGGCCTCGTCGCGAGTGGCGCCCCAGGTGACCAGCTTGGCGATCATCGGGTCGTAGAAGATGCTGACCTCGCCGCCCTCGACCACGCCGTCATCGACGCGGATGCCATCGACGCCGCGCCCGGTGTAGGCACCCCCATGGTTAGAGGCGTCATCGTCCTCCCAGCCGTCCACGGGGGGCGCATAGCGGATCAGCCGCCCGGTGGAGGGCAGGAAACCGCGATAGGGGTCCTCGGCATAGATGCGGTTTTCGATGGCCCAGCCGTCGATTTTCACATCGCTCTGCGCGAGGGCAAGTTTTTCGCCCGCCGCGACGCGGATCATCTGTTCCACCAGATCGATGCTGGTGATCGCCTCGGTGACCGGGTGCTCGACCTGAAGGCGGGTGTTCATTTCGAGGAAGTAAAAGCTTTCCCCCGTCGGATCGGCGCCGCTGACGATCAGCTCCACGGTGCCGGCGCTGTAATAGCCGACCGCCCGGGCGAGAGCGACGCATTGCTCACCCATCGCCTTGCGCATTTTGGGGGTGACGAAGGGCGAGGGCGCCTCTTCGACCACCTTTTGATGGCGGCGCTGGATGCTGCATTCGCGTTCGTTGAGATAGAGGATGGTGCCGTGCTGATCGCCGAGGATCTGGATCTCGATGTGGCGCGGGTTGAGGATGAATTTTTCGATGAACACGCGATCATCGCCGAAGGAATTGAGCCCCTCGCGGCGGGTGGCCTCGAAACCTTCGCGCACATCGGCCTCGCTATAGGCCAGCCGCATGCCCTTGCCGCCGCCGCCTGCCGAGGCTTTCATCATCACCGGATAGCCGATTTCGGCGGAGATTTTGACGGCATGCTCGGTGCTGTCGATCTCGCCCACGAAGCCGGGGACGACGTTGACGCCGGCCTTTAGGGCGAGCTTCTTGCTCTCGATCTTGTCCCCCATCGCGGCGATGGCGTTTACCGGCGGGCCGATGAAAGCGATGTTTTCTTTCGCCAGCGCCTCGGCAAAAGAGGTGCGCTCGGATAGGAAGCCATAGCCGGGGTGTACCGCATCGGCGCCGGTCTGCTTGGCCGCTGCGATGATTTTGTCGGCAATGAGATAGGATTGCGCGGCGGGCGACGGCCCGATGTGGACCGCCTCGTCGGCCATCCGAACGAAGGGCGCGCGCGCATCAGCGTCGGAATAGACCGCGACCGTGGCGATGCCCATGCGGCGCGCGGTCTTGATGATCCGGCAGGCGATTTCGCCGCGATTGGCGATAAGGATTTTTTTGAACACTAGCGACTCCAACGCCGAAAAAGGGAAACTGAAATAGCAACATAGCCCACAAGGGCCATGCGAAGGCGAACATGGCAAGCCCTGCGCTGCCAGTTACGCAGGTCGCGTCAGGCCCCATCCTACAGGGCAGAATAGTTACGAAAATTGCGAGCGCGGAAATGGCCCACCACGCAACCGTAACCAGCAAGAAAACAAGGTTCGGCTGGCAAGCCCCATAAAACTGGCTCAAGCCGCCTTCGGAGCCGGTGCACCGCGCAGCAGGCCTTCGGTGGACAAGTCCTCGTCAATCTCCGGCCAATGAATGCCATAACCACCGCCGCACTTTTCCCAGTGGGCGCGGGCAGCGGGCGTGGCGTGACGCAGGCGCGGATACCAGGCGAGCGGAACCGCGATGGTCCGCCCGTCCATCAGGTCCACCACCAGCCGGTGCCCGTCGCAGTGGACATCTAGCAGGCGTTCATCGGTCACTTTAGCTGAAATATTCATGCCATGCCTCCAGCAGCCGGTTCTGGTTCGCTTCCACCATTTCGACCACTTCCCTTATCTCATGTGCGCGAAAACCGCGAAACTTCGATCCCATCGAGCCAGACTTTGATGGTCGCCTCGTCCCGGTCAACGTGGATGTGGGGTGGCTCGTTCGGTTCATGGCTGAAAAAGTACAACCGCCCCCCCCTATTCGCAGCCCGTCGGCACCTACTCCGCCGCCTCAAATTCGGCGTGCGTCGCCGACGCCGCCATCGCCCGCAGCCCCAGCCGCGCGAACATCGCCGCGTCCCTGTCATCACCCGCATTGGGGGCGGTCAGCAGGCGGTCGCCGGTAAAGATCGAATTTGCCCCCGCCATAAAGCACAGCGCCTGCGCCGCCTCGCTCATGCTCTCGCGCCCCGCCGACAGCCGCACCATGCTGGCCGGCATGCATATCCGCGCCGCCGCCACGGTGCGCACAAATTCGATATCGTCGATCTGGGCCAGCGGCGTGTCGGCCAGCATATCGCCCAACACCGTGCCCCGGATCGGCACCAGCGCGTTGACCGGCACGCTCTCCGGATGCTGCGGCAGGGTGGCGAGGGTGTGAATGAAACCGACCCGGTCGGCCCGCGTCTCACCCATGCCGACGATGCCGCCGCTGCAAACGTTGATCCCCGCCTCGCGCACATAGGCCAGCGTCTCCAGCCGGTCCGCCATGGTGCGGGTGGTGATGATATCGGCGTAACGCTCGGGCGAGGTGTCGATATTGTGGTTGTAGTAATCGAGGCCGGCGTCGGCGAGCTGGCGGGCCTGCGCCGGCTCCAGCATGCCCAGCGTCATGCAGGTTTCCATGCCCATCGCGCGCACGCCCTCCACCATCGCCACGATCGCGGGCATGTCGCGGGCCTTGGGGTTGCGCCACGCGGCGCCCATGCAAAAGCGGGTGCTGCCATGATCGCGGGCCTGCGCCGCCGATTGCAGCACCGCCTGCACGTCCATGAGTTTCGTCGCCGTCACCCCGGCATCGGCCTTGACCGATTGCGCGCAATAGCCGCAATCCTCGACGCAGCCGCCGGTCTTGATGCTGAGCAGGGTGGAAAGCTGGACCTCATCGGCGGCAAAGCGCGCGCGATGGACTTCGGCGGCGCGGAACACCAGTTCGGTGAACGGCAGGTCGAACAGCGCGGCGATTTCTTCGCGGGTCCAGTCGGAACGGGCTTCACTCACGCGGCATTCTCCAGCAGTTTTGTGGCATATTCGGCCAGAGCGCCGGCGTAATGCGGTGCGGCGCGGCGGGCATGCTCGCCCTCGCTCATCGCCGCGACCCCTGCCGCCAGCTGCCCTACCACGGCGTGCGACAGGTCCGCCAGCGGCGACACCGCAACCCCGATAGTGAACAGCACCGCGCCAGTCTGAGGCAGGCGGCGCAGGGTCTGGCGCTCACAGCGGATGAACAGCGAGGCGCCGGCGTTGGCGGTGGTGACATGCGCAAATCGCATCGCGGGATCATCCGCCGGCAGATAGCGCCAGTCGGCATTGGCGACGATGAACCAGTTGGCGCGGCCATAGATCGCGCCGGGCTTGAGCTTGGCAAAGAAGCGCTCGACCCCGGCGCTGAGCTGTTCGGAATAGCCGTGGATTGGGGCGTGCATCGCCAGCAGATTGAGCCCCAGCTTGCCGCGCATATCCCAATCGGTGGGGAAACCGACCGCGCCCGCTGTCAGCCGATACGCGCCGGTGGGATCGGCCTCCATCACGCAGAGGTCTTCCCAAACCTGCGCGGCGGCCCCGGCCAGCGTATCGCAGCCGGCGACCATCTGCGCGGCCTCACGCGCGGCGGGCTCGGCCTCGGGGGTCACGGCGATCGCTTCGGGATGCGCAGCAAAGACCTGCCGGCGGGCGGCATGGTCGAAGTGGCGATTCAGCCACTCGGCCTCGCCCAGCGGCACCAGCCCCATATGCAGCCGCGCTCCGCCGCGCCCGGCGGAGACCAGTTGCTCTACGGTGAAGCCAAGGCTCATGCCGCGCGCTTCGCCAGCCACACGCCCGCCGCCATCACCGCGATCCCGGCCAGCCGCCGCGCATTCATCGCAAAACGCACCGCGCCGAACCAGCCGAAATGATCGATCGCCGCCGCCGCAACCAATTGCCCGAGCAGCACGAAAAACACCGCATTGCCCACACCGATGCGCGGCGCAAACGTGGTCACGGCCAGCACATAGGCGACCATGAACAGCGCACCGAAATAATCGACCACCGGCGCACCCCGCAGCCGCCCCCAGTCGGGCGTGCCTTTGGTCGCGGTGATGACGGCAAGCACCAGCAGACTCAACGCCAGCGCCATCCCGAACATCACCACGCTCGCACCGGCCGGGCTGCCCAGATTGCGCCCCAACCCGCCGTTCAGTGCCGCCAGCATCGGGATGCCGAGCCCGGTCGCGAACATGATCGCCGCCGCAACGGCAAAGGAAAACTGGCCGTTCATGTGCGCATCTCGTTCACCCGGCCGCCACGCTGGTGCCTGCACCGGCGTGATCCAGGGGCGGCATGTTGTGGCCCAGCAGGCGCAGCAGGTCGGCGGCGCATTCGACCACGTTGCTGCCTGGACCATAGATGCCCTGGACCCCGGCTTCGCGCAGGAAGTCATAGTCCTGCGGCGGAATGACGCCGCCCGCCACGACCTTGATATCGGCGCGGCCGGCATCGCGCAGCCGCTGGATCAGCTCGGGGATCAGCGTCTTGTGCCCCGCCGCCAACGAGGATGCGCCGATGGCATCGACTGCGTGTTCGAGCGCCAAAGCGGCGGCCTCCTCAGGGGTCTGGAACAACGGCCCGCTGGTCACCGCAAAGCCCATGTCACCGAACGCCGAGGCGATCACGTTCGCGCCCCGGTCATGCCCGTCCTGCCCCATTTTGGCGACCAGCACGCGGGGCGGACGCCCAAGGCGGCGGCCCACCGCTGCGACGCCCTCGACCACCTGCGCATAGCGCGCGTCGCCCTCATAAGCGCTGCCATAGATGCCCGTCACCGGCACCGGCTGGGTGCCATAGCGTTTGAAGACCACCTCCATCGCGTCGGAAATTTCGCCCAGAGTGGCGCGGTGGCGTGCCGCCTCAACCGCCAACGCAAGCAGGTTGCCGGCGCCCCGCGCGCCTTGGGTCAGCGCGGCCAGAGCAGCGCGGCATTGCGCCTCGTCACGATTGGCGCGGGTGGTTTTGAGGCGGGCGATCTGGCCATCTCTGACGGCATGATTGTCCACCTCCAGCGTCTCCAACCGGTCCTCGCTGGCCAGCCGGTATTTGTTGACGCCAACGATAACGTCCTCTCCCTTGTCGACCCGCGCCTGACGCGCCGCTGCCGCTTCCTCGATCATCGCCTTAGGCCAGCCCGCCGCGACCGCCTTGGCCATGCCGCCGCCTGCCTGCACCCGCACGATCAGCGCCCAGGCCTGATCGACCAGCTGGCCGGTCAGCGCCTCGATGTAATAGGAACCACCCAAGGGATCGACGACATTGCACATGCCGGTCTCCTCCTGGATCACGATTTGGGTGTTGCGGGCGATGCGCGCTGAATTATCGGTCGGCAGCGCGATCGCCTCGTCCAGCGCATTGGTGTGCAGGCTCTGCGTGCCGCCCAGCATCGCCGCCATCGCCTCCACCGTGGTGCGGATGACATTGTTATAGGGGTCCTGCTCCTGAAGCGAAACGCCGCTGGTCTGACAATGCGTGCGCAGCATCTTGCTCCGCTCGTCCTTCGCGCCAAGCTGGGTCATCACCCGGTGCCACAGCACGCGGGCAGCGCGCAATTTGGCAATCTCCATGAAGAAATTCATACCGATCGCGAAAAAGAAGCTGAGCCGCCCGGCAAAGGCGTCGATATCGAGCCCCGACGCGACGCCGTATTTCACATATTCCATGCCGTCGGCGATGGTGAAGGCAAGCTCCTGCACTTGCGTCGCGCCGGCTTCCTGCATGTGATAGCCGGAAATCGAAATACTGTTGAATTTC
>JANXUK010000104.1 GCA_025356275.1 Sphingomonadales bacterium
GCACAATGTCAGTCAAGGATCACCCGCTTTGGGATTCCCCGCTTTGAAGCGCATGCTTTTCATCTCTGGCCTGCCACGTTCGGGCTCCACCTTGCTGTCGGCGATCCTGCGGCAGAACCCGGCTATCCATGCCGGGATCAGCAGCCCGCTGGTCAATATGGTGACGGTGATGCAACGCGCGCTCAGCGGCGCGCAGGAGTTTTCCTATGAGGTCGACAATCCCACCCGCGAACGGGTGCTGCGCGGCCTGTTCGAGACCTATTATGCCAATCGGCCAGAGCGGCTGATCGCAGACACCAACCGGGTATGGACCACCAAGCTGGCGGTGCTATGCGACCTGTTTCCCGATGCAAGGATCGTCTGTTGTGTGCGCCCGGTGCTCGATATTCTGGAGAGTTTCGAGCGGATTTTCCGCGATAACCGGCTTGAGACTTCGGCGATGCTGGGCTTCGATTCGGAGCTCAATATCTACGGCCGGGTCGACCGGCTGATGGTGCCGAGCGGCGTGGTCGGCGTGGCGCTCAATTCGTTGAAGGACGCGTTTTTTGGCCCGCTCAGCGACCGGCTGCTGCTGGTCGGCTATGACCGGCTGGTGGCGCAGCCGGGGTCGGTTATGGACGCGATCTATGACTTCGTCGGTGAGCCTCGTTTCGCGCATGATTTTGAGAATGCCGCCTTCAACGCCGCCGGTTTCGACGACTCCCACGGGTTGCGTGGGCTACACACGGTGCGCGCCAAGGTCGCGCGCGCGCCCTCGCACACCACCCTGCCGCCCGACCTGGCGCAGATGTTTCGCGGGCCGGAGTTCTGGGGCACGCCGGGCCAGCCCAGCCGCGCCAAGACGCTGGTCTGACGTCGTGATCCGCCCAACGCTCCGCACCGCTGCACTCTCCGCGCTGATCGCCGCGCTCGCCGCGCCGCAGATCGCACATGCGCAGGCGGCGGCGCCGATCACCATTACCCCGCAGACCCTGCGCCCGGCGGCAACCGGCAACAGCACTGCGGTCACCATTCCCGAGGCCGAGGGCCTCACCGCTCCGCCTGGCGCAGAGGGCCTTGCGGTCACCCCCGGCACGGTCAGCATCGACGGCGCTTTCCCCGAGATGGCGACCGCCAACGCCGCCTTCACCGCCGCGCTGCAATCGCACCGCGTGACGCTGACCGAGATCTACGCCGCCGCCTCCGCGCTCGAGCAGGCCTATGCCCGCGCCGGCTATGTGCTGGCCCGGGCCGCTGTCCCGCCACAGAAACTGGTTGATGGCGGCGCGCTCAGGGTGCTGATCGTCGATGGTTTCGTCGAATCGGTGGATGTCTCAGGCGTCCCCGCGCGGGTGCGCAGAGCGGTTACGGCCCGCGCCGCACCGCTGATCGGCCGCCGCCATCTCAAGCTGGGCGCGATCGAGCAACCGCTGCTGCTGGCGGGGCAAGCGCCCGGGCTGCGCCTCACCTCCACGCTCGCGCACGGCACGCGGGAAGGCGGCGTGCGAATGATCCTGGCGGGCCAGCAACAGCTGATCTCGGGCAGCATCGGCGGCGATAACAATCTGGCGCCGTCGCTGGGCACCTATGGGGTCAGCGCGCAGATCGCGGTCAATGGCGCGCTGGGCCTGGGCGAGCAAGCCTATGGCTTTGTCGCCAGCGGCTGGCGGCTTAATCGGTTGGTCGATGGCCATTCGCCCGAGCGGGTGCTGGGCGGCGGCGTGGTGCTGCCGCTCGGCGACGGGCGCTTAACGCTCAACCCCGAGGTGACGTTTGCCCGCACCCAGCCGCTGGCGGTAACCGGCGTGCCGCCCTCGCTGGGCACGCTGCGGCGGCTGACGCTGCGCGGCGATTATGTGCTGCGCAAGACCCGGCGGCACAGCATCGACCTGACCATGGTTGCCGAGCAGATTGACGAGATCAACACCGCCATCGGCCTCGCCCAGATCAGCCATGACCGCTATGCGGCGGCGCGGATCGGGCTCAACCTGCTGGCCTTGGGCGCGGACGGATCGAGCCTCTATGCCTCGCTGCAACTGAGCCATGGGCTGGGGGGATTTGGTGCGCTCCAGCTGACAGACTTGCCCACCGGCAGCGGATTTTCGCGCGCAGGGGCTCGGCTCGATTTCACCCGTCTGACCGCGCAGGTCAACGCGCGCGCGCCGCTTGTGGCTGGCTGGCAGCTGGGGATCACCGCCAAGGGCCAGTCGAGCTTCGGGCAACCCCTGTTCCGTACCGAGCAGGGCGCTCTGGAGGGGGCCGATGCGGTGTCGGGCTTTGTCGGCGGGGTCACGGCGGTCGATCAGGCGCTGACGCTGCGCGGCGAGCTGTCGCGGCCCTTCGCGCTGAGCGGGATCCAGATGGCGCCCTATGGCTTTGCGGCGGGCGGGGCGGGGACTATTCAGCGGCCATCGGCGGTCGAGCGCAGCGAAGTGCGTGCCGCATCGCTGGGCGGAGGCCTGCGCGCCTATCTGCCTCGCATCGGCCTGAGTGCAAGTATTGAGTACGCGCGTAATTATGCTAGCCTCGCCACGATTGATCTGGCGCCGCTTGAAAGCGGCGACCGCGTGAATTTCACCACCAGCCTGCGGTTTTAGGCAAACAGAGGCCGATATCGCCAAGGGCACGCGGTATTCCGGGTTTCGCGCACGCGTTTGGCGGTTTCGACGTGCTGGGCGCTAAGTTTGGCGGGGCCGGCGTGGGCGGGTAATTTGCCGACTGGGGGCAGGTTGCGCGGGCGGTCGCGTCAGCCTCAAGGCGGCGAGGGCGGCACGGTTACGGCCAGCGTCATCCTCTCCGCCCGCGCCGCCAGCCCATCTGCGATGGCGGTGGCAGCGGCGGCGATGACCTGTTCGGGCCCGGCGCCAGCATGGATTTCAACGGCAGCGGCAGCTATGGCGTCGCGCTGCTTGGCCGTTCCACCGGCACGATCCGCGATATCAATCGTACCGGCCTGGCGATCTCTGGCGGATTTATCGGAGGCCTGATTCGCTATAACAGCGGCAGCATCCTGAATAGTTCGGTAACAGGCACGATCACCCAGAGCTGTGCCACGGGCAATGTGCCCGCGCCAGCGGCTCCTATAACTTTGGCGGGCTGGTCGGCCAGAATACCGCCAGCGGCACCATCAGCCAGGCCTATGCCTCCGGCTACGTCAATCCGAATGGCGGGGTGTTGCCCTACGCCGGGCTGGTGGGCGACAATGAGGGCGCGGTGACGGCATCCTATTGGGATACCGCATCCTCGGGCCAAGCCGCATGCCTTGCCCGGTCGCACACCACCGGGGCCACCGCCGTGGCATCCGGACCAAATCCAGTTCCGTTGGCACACCCATCGCGCCCACCACGCCCACTCGGGCGGGCGGGCGGGCGGCTGGGGGTCGCCGCATGCAGTTCTGTCATAGCCAATTACCGTCACCGGCGGCACCGGCGTCAGCAGCGGCGGCACCGGACGTACCACCGCGCAGTTGCAAGATGGCACGAATTACGCCACGAACTTTCCCGGGTGGGATTTCTGGGTCATCTGGAACCCACCATACACCGGCAATTACCCTACCCTTAGAAAGCATCCATGATGGACAACACCGATCCTCAGACCGCCTGGACCACCCCGGTTCTGGACACGTTCGCCGGCCTCGACGACGTGCTCAACGCCGGTGCCCAGCCGCCAGACGATGGCGCATTCGCCCCCAGCGCACCGGCCTCCTAGGCGCGCTACCGTGGCTTCCTACGTGCCCGTAAAGGCGCAGGGCCATGTCGCCGAAACACTGATCGACGGCGAGCTGGTGCTGATGAACCTCGATAATGGGGCGTTCAACGTGCTGCGCGATACCGGCCTCGCGATCTGGCAAAGCATCGATGGCACGCGCGATATTGCCGCGCTCACCGCGCTGATGGCCGAACGCTACGATGCCCCGCCCGCGCGTTGCGCTGCCGAGATTGAGGCGTTCTGCCAATCGCTGATCGCGGCCGGGCTTGCCGCGCGTGGCTGACGTCGCGTGCCCTGACATACTACGGCACCGCCTGCGGGTGGCGGAGGCGGTCCTATGGCTGGTTCTGGCGCGCACGATGATCGCGGCGGTGCCGATGCGCTGGTGGCGGGCCAGCCTGGGCCGGGTCGATACCGCGCCGGCCCCCGTGGCGCGCAGCATCCGTCCCGCGCCGCCTGTCTGCCGGGTCGCCGTCGCAGTGGACCGCGCCGCCCGCCGCCTGCCGCTGAACACGGCTTGCCTGCCGCGCGCGATGGCAGTGCAATGGATGCTGCGCCGCCGGCGCATCGGCTCCACGCTGGTCGTCGGGTTGGCCAGCGGCGGGGCCCCTGCCCGTTATGACCTCCACGCCTGGGTCGAGGCCGATGGCATCACGGTAATCGGCGCCGATCAGCGGCGCTATGCACGCGGGCTGGCGCTGACTCACCGCTGATGACTGGCCGCTGATGACTCACCGCTGATGACTGGCCGCTAAAATGATTGCACTGTCCCTCGATTGGCAGGCGGACGGCATCCCCCCCGGCTGCGCTGAACGCCAAACCGCCCGCGCCGAACGGATGGCGCAGGCGATGCCACCCGCCGCGCACTGGAGCAGCGGCGGCGCGCTTTTCGTCACGCAGAAGGCCCCGCGCGGCTGGCGCCCGGCGACCACCCGATGCGGCGGGCAGGTACTGTTCGCCGGCTTTCTCTATCACCGCGAGGATGCGCGCACCGCATTGGGCATTGGCCCGGCCAGCGACGCCGCGATCTATGCCGCCGCCTATGGGGCCTGGGGCGACGGCGCCGACCTCAGGCTGCTGGGCGAATTTGCGGCAATCATTGCGTGGCCGGGGCAGCACCGGGTGCGCCTGTCACGCAGCCCGCTGACCGCGCCGCCACTGCATATCTGGCAGAGCGCGGAGCGGTTGATCGTCGGCTCCAGTCCGCGCGTGATGTTCGCCGCCGGGGCGCCCCGCCAGATCGACGAACAGAAAATCGCCGACGGATTGTTCCTCAACTATTGTGAGGAGGAGCGCAGCTGGTTCGCTGATATCGCGCGCCTTCCGGCCGGGGCCCGCGCCGAATTGACCCCCGCCGGGATGCGGACCCACCGCTATTACGACCCACTTGCGCTCCCCCCCACGCGTCTCGCCCGCGACGCCGATTATGTCCAGGCGGCGTCGGCGTTGCTGGCGCAGGGCACTGCTGCCACGCTCGATGGCTTTGCAAGGCCAGCGATCAGCCTCAGCGGCGGGTTCGATTCGCAGGCCGTTGCCGCACATGCCTTGCGCCAGATGCCCGCCGGCCAGACCCTGCTCGGCCTCACCGGGGTGCCCGAAGCCGGCTGGGACGGCACCTGCGCCCCCGGCACCATCGGCGATGAACGCGCCGCTGCCGCCGCGCTCGGCGCGATGTACCCGGCGCTGCGCGTCGAGACGGTCGACGCGGCCGGGCTCGGCTTCGACCACAAGCTGGGCGAGATGTTCCTCCTCACCGGCGCGATGCCGCGCAATACGATGAATTTGCACTGGATCCACGCGATTCATGCGCGGGCTAGGGCGCAGCACTGCGATGTTCTGCTCAACGGCGGCATGGGCAATGTCGGCTTCAGCTTCGATGGCAGCGGCGCGCTCCCCGGTTGGCTCCGCCACGGTCATTGGCTGCGGCTGAGCCGTGAAATTGCCGCGATCCGGGGCGCCCGCTCATGGCCGCGCACGCTGTGGAGCCAGGCGGTCCGCCCCGCTTTGCCGCAACGCGCGCGCCAAGGCAGCTTCGGCGAATGGTGTCCGCTCAACCCCGATTATGCGCGCCGTATGCACCTGACCGAACGCGCCCAGAGCCTGCGCTACGACCCGCATTTCCGCGCTCCGGCCTCCACAGGCGAATGGCGTCGCGCCGCGCTGGCGAATGCGCTCAGCGAGAGCGGGGACATCATACAGGGCCTCGAACATATCCATGGCGTGCCAATGCGCGACCCGACCTTCTACCGCCCGCTGGTCGAATTCTGCTTCAGCATCCCCGATGATCAATATCTGCGCGGCGGCACGAGCCGCTGGCTGGCCCGGCGGATGTTGAGCGGGCTGGTCCCGGACAGCGTGCTGAACGCAGCCGCGCGGGGGGTGCAGGCCGCCGACTGGCACCTGCGGCTGGGGCGGGAACGCGCCGCGCTGACCGCCGAGCTGGACCGGCTGGCGGCCAATCCGGCGATGGCGGCGCGCTTCGACGTGCCCCGGATGCAGGCGGCGCTGCGGGACTGGCCCCAGACTACGCCGCACACGCCGCAGGAGGGAGACTATCTGCTGAAATTCGCGCTGCCCCGAATGCTCACGGCGGCGCGGTTCATTGGCTTTGTCGAGGGCAGCAATGTCTAACTGTCGCGCAAATGCCGCGCGAACAGGTCAACCGCCACGTCAAACGCCGTCACATCGCGAGGCCGCGCGAATTTCGACACCGGCACCGCCGCCGCCAGCGCGGCGACCATCGCGAAATGCGCACCCCGCGTCATCACCTGCGCGGCATATTCGGGCCGATAGAACGCAGCGCGCCAACCGGCAAACCCGGCGCTCCCCGTCAGTGGCACGATGCCCAGCGCATCCGCCTTGGCCAGCAGATACAAACGATCAAGCTGCAGCGGCACCACGCTTGCGGCATTGGCGCGGGCCCCGACATAAAACTTGTCCATGCCATCCATCACCCGCCGGCCGGGCATAACCCCGGTCAGCGCCAGCGCATCCTCCCATAATTTCAGCTGCTTGTGCCCCGGCATCGCCATCACACACGCCGGATCGGCCCGGTCCACCACCAGCACATCATCGCAGAACACCGCAAACCCCCGCTGCGCCAGCGCCGCTACCAAGGTCGACTTGCCTGCCCCCGATGGCCCCGACACCGCGAACACCCGCCCCCGATGCACCACGGCGGAGGCATGCAGCACCGCCAGCCCGTTGAGCCACGCCACCGCGCCATGCACTGACCCGTTGACATACAGCGCCACCTCGTCGTCCGAAGCGCCGTCGGGCTGGGTGTACTGCACCCCCTCGCCCCGCCGGTAACGAAACACGATGCCGCCCGGCGTCTCCATCCGGAAACTGTCCGGCCCGATCACGAAATAGCGCCCCCCGGTCCGCGCCCGATCCAGCACCAGCGGCACCGCGGCGCGGGTTAGCACCAGTTCCCCCGCAAATGCGGCAAATCGCGGCGAAACCATCACGGCTTATTCGTGCAGCCGGGTCAGCAGCTCAATGAATTGAGCCACCTCTTTGGCGGTATAGCGCGCCTTCAACCAATCCTCATGGCTGCGGATCGCGTCCTTGGCCACCACCAGCGCGGCATGCCCGGCCGGCGTCAGATGCAGCGTTTGCTTGCGTCCATCGGTGGGCGATTGCCCGCGCTCCAGATAGGCACGCGCTTGCAGCCGGTTGACGATCGCCATCGTGGTGGCACGGTCCATCCGCATCCGCTGCGCCAGGCCCGTCTGGGCGATGCCGGGGTGATCGTCGATCAACCACAGCACCGACACTTGCTTCTGGGTCAAGCCCAGATCGGCGAAGCTGTCGGTGAAATGCCGATACATCGCGCCGTAAGCCAGCCGGATATGGAACCCCACGATGTCGCGGATCGCGCCAATGTCCTCGGCGCCCTCGCCCGGCGGGGTCGTTATGCTCAGCCGTTCCTGCGGCGCCGACCCAGTGCTGCGTCTCCTCATCGCATCACCTTGCGCACAACGGGGATCGCCGCGTCCCGGCCATGCTGTCGTTGGGGCTGGGCCGCAACCGCTTCATCCCTCATGCACCACCCCCCTCGTGCACAACTTTCGTCACCATGCAGGCCATCAGCCCCTCGGGACCATCCTCGTGCCCGTGGCCCGACCATTTGATGCCGCAGAACGGCGCATCGGGCGCCGCGATTGCCCCGGTGTTCAGCGCGATCATCCCGGCCTCCAGCGCGCGCGCCACCCGCTGCTGGCGCTTGGCATCGCTGGTCCAGGCGTAGGCGGCGAGGCCATAGGGCAGGCGGTTGGCCTCGGCGATCATCGCAGCCTCGCCGGCAAAGGGGTTGATCAACGCGACCGGGCCAAACGGCTCCTCATTCATGATCCTCGCCGCCACCGGCACTTGTGACAGGACGGTGGGGGCAAAGAAGAACCCCTGATTGCCGATCCGCTCGCCGCCAGTGTCGAGCTTGGCGCCCAGCCCGACCGCCTCGGCGATCAGCGCCTCCATCGCGTCGGGGCGGCGCGGGTTGGCCATCGGCCCCATCTGCGTCCCCTCGGCCAGCCCGTCGCCCACCCGGATCGCGGCAGCGCGGCTGACGAAGCCGTCGCGAAACTGCGCGAACACGCTCTCCTCGACGATGAACCGCGTCGGGCTGACGCAGACCTGCCCGGCGTTGCGGAATTTGGCCGCCACCATGGCGTCCAGCGCGCGCTCGATATCGGCATCGGCAAATATCAGCACCGGCCCATGTCCGCCCAGCTCCATCGTGGTGCGCTTGCAGTCCTCCGCCGCCAGCTTCATCAGATGCTTGCCGACCACCGTGCTGCCGGTAAACGAAAGCTTGCGGATGATCGGTGAGCCCAGCAGATGCCGCGACACCTCGTCGGGCACGCCGAATACCGCCTGCGCCACCTCCCTTGGCAGGCCGGCATCGAGCAGCGCCTGCACCACAGCCAGTGCCGAGGCCGGGGTCTCCTCGGCGCATTTCAGGATCACCGAGCAACCCGTCGCCACCGGCGCGCCCAGCTTGCGCCCGGCATTGCCCAGCGGAAAGTTCCACGGCGCGAATGCCGCAACCGGCCCGACCGGCTCATGCCCGACGGTGGAGCGCGCGCCCCCGCTGCGCGGCAGGACACGGCCATAGACCCGCTGACACTCCCCGGCGTAAAAGGTGAACAGGTTGACCACCATCATCACTTCCATCCGGGTTTCGGCCAGCGGCTTGCCCTGCTCGGTGGTGGCGATGCGCGCGATCGCCTCCTTGCGCTCCACCAGCAGCGCGGCGGCGCGCAGCAGCACGGCGGCGCGTTGCTGCACCGTGGATTCGCGCCAGATTGCGAAACCGCGCGCGGCAACCTCCAGCGCGCGGTCGAGATCGGCGGCATCGGCCAGCGGCAATTGGCCCAGCACCGCCCCGGTGGCGGGGTTGACGACGGTATGGCTGCGGCGATGCCCCAGCCCGACGGCCTCACCGTCGATGATCATGTGAAGGTCGGCATAGCGCATCGTAAAATCCCTGGCAGCAAGCGAATCAATTGCCGTTTAACAGCCTTGGCGCAGCATCATAGCGTTTGATCGGGCAACCTGCCTCGCACGCTTTGCGGCAGAATTCGTATGTGTTAAATACGACCCGACCGGGCGTGCCTGTCCAGCCGCTGGCGCATAGCAATGGAGGCTGCACCATGCGGGTCAGGGCGTTCGATCACGTCAATATCATCGTCGCCGACATCGCCGCCACCGCGCTTTTATGCCGAGCTGCTAGTGGTTCGTTTCCGACATTTGCATCCCTTTCGGCAAGGGCAGAGGCAAATGTCGGAAAACATGAGAACCACTAGATATTATATTGTTTCTAGTAGATTTTATGATTTTGCCATTCGAAAGAACCCTTTGCCGCAAGCGGGGCTCGAATGTCAAAATCAATCCACTAGAGTTGGAGGAGCGCGATACCCCCGCCCCGCTGACCCCGGCGATGGCGCGGTGGGTGTACGACAGCGATGGCCGTGCGATCATCCATATCAACAGCCTCGATTGCCGGCACACCTACGCCCGCGAAGTCGCCCCCGGCGCTACCGGATCAATCCACCATATCGCGCTGGCCTGCGAGGGGTATGACGAGATGGTGGCACGGCTGACCGCGCGGGGTCTCGATTTCCAGTGCAATCTGGTGGCCGCCATCGGCCTGCACCAGATTTTCACGCAGGACCCCAATCGCGTGCTGTTCGAGCTCAACTTTTTCGGAGACTAAACCGCGCCGCCGGTCAGGATCGCCAGCAATTGCGCGGGCCGTTCGCCCATCACATCATGCCCGCAATCGGCCTCATGGTAATCCCACGCGGCGTCCGCCTTCGCCATGCGCGCAAAGCGGCCAAACGGCGTCGGCGCCCAGCCGGTCGCATGAATATAGCTGCGCGCCCGCACCTGCCCCTCGTCGCCGCCCAGCCGCACCGGCTCGATCAGGGTCAGCAGCGGATGCCGGCCAAACCGCTCCCCGCCGCTAACCGGCGCCACCAGGCCGGGCAATGGCGCGACCAGCCCCGGCGCATCACGCTGCCCCGCGATATAGTGGTCATGCTCAAAATCGCCGCTAATATCCCAGAGCGATTGGCCATGGCCCGGCAGAAACGCGTCAACATAGACCAGCCGGTCGATCGACGCCCCCAACCGCGCCGCCGCGCCGGTTATCACCATCCCGCCATACGAATGGCCGACCAGCACGAACCGCCCGAACCCCGACGCCGCCACCGCCGTACACACATCGGCGATATGGTCGCCCAGCGTGATCGATGCATCCAACTCTCCCGCCCGGCTACCCAGCCCGCGCAAGGCCACCGACACGGCCCGGTGCCCGGCGGCGGTCAGATCGCGCAAGGTCGGCGCCATCGTCCAGTCACCGCCCCACGCGCCATGGACGGGGACAAAATCGGTCATCCTTCCGTGCGCCACCCCGCCGCATAGCTCTCCCGCGCGACCCGCGAATAGGGCACCGGGCTGACCACGCAGCGCACATTGAGCTGTCGGTGCGGCTCAACCGTAGTCTTGCGCGTGCCGCCATCGGCCTCACCCCACACCACCGTCAGTTCGGTGCCGACCGGGATCGCGGGATCGATCGTCGCCAGGCTGAGCGCCGCCTTCTCGTTGAACGAATAGCCGGTGAACATCGACACCCCCACATCCTTGCCCGCACCATCCACCACCCGGTCGTAATTGGATGAGGCATAATTGGCCAGCGGCAGGTCGAAGAATTTATACGGCGTGCCATCCGGGTCGAACAGCGAAGCGTAAATCTTGGCCAAATCCTCGCCATTCCACGCCAGCGTCACCTTGCGGCGCTGCGTTGCGGGATCGAGCTTTTCCAAAGCCTCGCGGCCGTGGAAATCATGGTCGAACTTGACGAAGGGTCCATAGCCCAGCTCCCACGGGTTGAGGTAATAATTCTCGATATTTTGCGAGGCAAAGCTGCCACCGATCGCACCCGTTGCCTCATACGAATCGGCCCCCAGCCATTCGCGATAGGCTTGCAATTTGTCACCGGTGTAAATCGCCGGCAGCGGCGAGGGGATCCACCCCGATTCCAACGTATTCGACGGATAGGCCCGGCTGCCGCAAGGCACGATACCAAACTCGGCTCCCGCCTCCATGATCGCGGCGCGGATTTCGTCGCCCTCGTCATACGGCCCCCAGATCTCCAGCCCCGGCGCGCCCGACATGCCGTGGCGTAGCGTGCGCACCTGCCGCCCGGCGATGTTCATGCGGCTCATGTTGAAGAACTTCAGCTGCTCTAGCGGGCCGCCGTGCAGCTTCTCGATAATCTCCCACGCGCGCGGGCCCTGAATCTGGAACCGCCAGTTGATGCGCTTGACCGGGCGCCCCATCGGCCGCGCCGGGGAGCGGTCGTCCTTGACGATCTGCACATCATAGCCGCCAGTTTCCGCTTGGAACATCAACCAATTAGCCGCCGGCGCGCGGCCAACATAGACGAACTCCTGCTCTGCCAGCCAGAAGATGATGCCGTCGCCGATGACATGGCCATAGGGCGTCGTCGGGACATATTGCTTGGCCTTGCCGACCGCCCAGCCCTTCGACGAATTGATCATCGTATCGCTCAGCAGCCGTTGCGCGTCCTCGCCGCTGATGAACAGGGCGACCATGTGGTGCGACTGGTCGAACAGCACGGCGGAATGCTGCCACGCCCATTGCTCCGACCGCCAGTTATGAAATTCGGGCGCGACCACCGGATAGACATAGGCCCCGATCTGCGAATTGCGCAGCATATCGACCGGACCTGCCGCAGCCTTCAGCACCTGTTCCAGATTTTGCGCCGCCATGATTGCCCTCCGCTTCCGCGCACCGCACCGGGGCCGCCGTGGCTGTTACCTTTACCGAATATCGTATGCGTTACAAACGATCATTGCGGTACCGGGATGGGCGCTCAAACCAGCCCCAGCAGCCGCGCCGCATTGTCCTTCATAATCCCCGGCATCACGTCATCCCTAAAGCCGACGCCCGACGCCGCCGCGATCCATTTGTCGGGATGGATCAGCGGAAAATCGCTGCCGAACAGCATCTTGTGGCGCAATTGGGTGTTGGCGTACTGGATGATCTGCGGCGCGAAATATTTGGGGCTCCACCCGCTCAGATCGATGAACACATTGTCCTTGTGGAGTGCCATCGACAGGCTTTCGTCGACCCACGGCCAGCTGGGATGCGCCAGGATGATCTTCATATCCGGGAAATCGACCGCCACATCGTCGACCAGCATCGGTCGGCCCCATTTGAGCCGAACCCCGCCGCCGCCACGCATGCCCGTGCCCATGCCCGAGTGCCCGGTGTGGAAAATCGCCGGCAATTTGTACTCGGCAATCACCTCATAGATGGGATAGCCCACCCGGTCGCCGGGGTCGCAATCCTGCATGATGTGGTGGAATTTGAAGCCGCGCACACCGTAATTCTCGATCAAGTCGCGCGCCTCCAGCGCCCCCATCCGCCCCTTGCGCGGATCGATCGAAGCAAACGGAATGCAGATATCGCTGTTCTGCGCGGCGATCTCGGCGATCTCATAATTGGAAACCCGCCTGGCCCCCAGCGCGCTTTCGCAATCCACCGTGAACAGGCAGAACGCGATTTGTGTTGCGCGGTAAAGCTCTATAATCTCCGGGATTTTTGGCCTTTCGCGCGGCGCCTTGAAATAGGCCGATGCCGCATCGAAAAACCGCCCCATCACCGGGTCCTCGGGGTCGTGACACGACACCTCGGCATGCACATGCATGTCGATCGCACGAATTTTGGCAAGATCTATCGGCATTTACGTGGTCCCCCGAAGCGCCCAAACTCATAGCTGGATAATCACCGCCTTGGTCTCCAGATAGGCGTCGATCCCCGCGCGTCCCTGCTCGCGCCCGATGCCCGATTCCTTGTAGCCGCCGAACGGAATCGCCGCATCGATCATCGCATGGCAATTGCCCCACACCGTCCCCGACTTGATCTTCGCGGCCAGCCGGTGCAGCGCCGACACATCCTTGGTCCACACCCCGGCGCCCAGCCCATAGCAGGTGTCATTGGCCATCTTCGCCACCTCGTCGAGGTCATCGAAACGCTGCGCCACCACCACCGGGCCGAAAATTTCCTCACGCACCACGCTCATTTGCGGGTTCACGTTCACCATGATCGTGGGATTGACGTAATAGCCGGTGTCGCTGGGCGAATCGCCGCCCACCACCACGCTGGCGCCGTCACGCTTGCCGGCCACGATATAGGACATCACCTTGTCGAAATGCTCTTTGGAATTGAGCGCGCCGGCATGGCCCTCGGGATCGAGCGATGGGCGCGGTGCCCAGAACGCGCTGGCTTCTGCCACGCCATCCACCACCTGATCAAAGATCGAGCGATGCGCGAACAACCGGCTGCCGGCGATGCACACTTGCCCCGAATTGAAGAAGATCGCGCCGGCCGCGCCCGCCGCCGCAGTCGCCACATCGACATCGGGCATCACCACCACTGGCGATTTCCCACCCAGTTCCAACGTCACATGCTTCAGCGTGGCGGTGGCGTTGCGGTTGATCAGCTTGCCGATCTCGGTCGATCCGGTGAAGGCCACCTTGTCGACATCGGGGTGCTTGACCATACGGTCGCCAGCTGTATGCCCGTTGCCGGTGATGATGTTGAGCACGCCCGCCGGGAACCCGGCCAGGGCGATCAGGTCGGCCAGCCGCAACCCGGTCAGGCTGGTTTGCTCGGCTGGCTTGAGCACCACGGTGCAGCCGGCGGCCAGCGCGGGCGCAATCTTCATGCAGGCCATCAGCAGCGGGAAGTTCCACGGCACGATCTGCGCGCAAACCCCCACCGGCTCCCGCAGCGTATAGCTGAACACCAGTCCCGCCGGCATCGTATAGGGCGCATGGGTTTCGCCGCCCAGCTTCGACGCCCACCCGGCCATATAGCGGATCTGGCTGATCGCGCCGGGAATGTCGATGGCAGCGGCCATGCCCTTGGGCTTGCCCTGATCGATCGCTTCCAGCTCGGCGAATTCCCCGGCATGCGCGTCGAGCAGATCTGCGAGGCGGATCATGATCTTTTCGCGCGCCATCGGCGGCAGCCCGGACCAGCGGCCATCATCGAAGGCGGCGCGCGCGGCAGCCACCGCCCGGTCAACATCGCGGTCCGAGGCATCGACAATATGGCTTACGATCTTGCCGGACGACGGATCCTCGACCGGCAAAGTCGCGCCGTGGCTCGATTCCACCCATTCGTTGTTGATGAACAGCGCCGGTTTGCGATCCAGCGCCTTTTGCGCGGCGGCGGAATAGGCGTGCTGCTGATAGAGCGCGGCACCTTCGCGGGTCTTGGTCATCTCGTTCATCGCGAAATCCTCTCGTTAAGGGGCACTTGCCCGACCCCCCATGTTTGTTTGTACGACGACTCGCAGCGCCCGCCGAGCGCCTTATCCTCAGTGGCACAGCTGATGACATAGTGCCGGATCGCCTAGTGGTTCGTTTCCGACATTTGCATCCCTTTCGGCAAGGGCAGAGG
>JANXUK010000112.1 GCA_025356275.1 Sphingomonadales bacterium
GGCGATCAGGGTGAGCGCGGACGCGAATGTGCTATGCCGCGAGCGCGTGGCGGGTTTAGAATATGCAACAAAATTATTCATAATTTCAGCCTCCTGCATGGAACGAAGCCGTTCGGGCAAGAGGCCTCGCGTGCAAAACACACGCAAGCCCGCGCTGCATTCCGGTACACCCCGCCCGGCGCTGAACGACCACCTCCGGCAGGTTTCCTGGCTAGCCGCGTCAACACGCACCTGCCGCCTTCCCAGAGCCGGAAAACTCCGGCGCCAGTGGCAATTGGCAGAGCGCTCAGCGGGTACAGTTGCGGGGGCAGCTCGGGTGGGCGCGCCGCGACGTTGCCGCCGCTTTGCGCCTTCCGATTCCCTATTAACCCGGTTTCCCGGGCACCGGTGGCGTCGAGCAGGGCGTTAGCGCGGGGCCTCGCGGCGCGCAAGGGTAGGAATTCTTAACCCTGTCCCGTTGGGCGCCCTTAAGCCGTTAACGCTTACAAGCGGACTGGTCCCGCGCTGAAACGGCGCCCATTTGCCTGCTGCGGCGCGTTGCGATCCGGGTTATCGGGCCGCCAAATGCTCCCCGCAAAAGGCCTGTCAGGATGATGCTGCGTGCCGTTCAAGCCCCCGATTTGCCCCGTTTGCCGGCCCATCGCGCGATGAGCGATGCGTTCGTCAACCGGATGATGGGGGGCCGGGCCATGGCCATCGCAATGCCGCAGATGCCGCTCAGCCGCGAGGCGATGGTGCGGCTGATCGGCGCAGTGACGGCGCTGGCGCTGGTGATCGCGGGCTATGCGCTACTCGGGCACGGGCTGGAGGCCAGCGTTCGCGCGGTGGCCGGCACGCTGGATGGCACCGGCGACGCGGCCGAGCCGATGCCGTTCGAACGTCCGGGTGAGAGCTTTCCCGGTTCGGCATTCTATTACCTTGCACCCGATGATGCCGCAGGGCCGACTGCGTCTGGGCCGGTGGCGGGCCTGCGCGCGCTGCTGGGGCTCGATGCTCCGGCGGCGGATAAGGGCAGCGGCCTGGGCAATGGCCCCGCCGCACGGGCGCTGACCATCACCGGCGCCGAGGATCACGATCGCGCGCTGTCCTGCCTCACCGCCGCGATCTATTACGAAGCCGCGACGGAACCCGATGCCGGTCAGCGCGCGGTGGCGCAGGTGATCCTCAACCGTCGTTCACATCCAAGCTTTCCCAAGACGGTGTGCGGCGTCGTCTATCAGGGGTCGGAGCGGAGCACCGGCTGCCAGTTCACCTTCAGTTGTGACGGGTCGATGCAGCGGCGTAAGCCCATGGCGTTCTTCTGGGACCGGGCGCAGACCGTCGCGCGCGCCGCGCTGTCGGGCTATGTCTATGCGCCGGTGGGCCTGGCGACGCATTACCACACCTTTGCGGTCCACCCCTATTGGGCCGATAGTCTGGACTTTATCGGCCAGATCGGCGCGCACCGGTTCTACCGCTTCGAGGGCCCGGCGGGCGGCACCAACGCTTTCCGCTTCGCCTATGCCGGCGGCGAGCCTGCCCCCGGCCCGCACGCGCGCAGCGCGGCGGCCAGCGCCGCCGCCGCCCCCGATCCGGTCAGCCTGGAGCGGACCTATGCCGCCGCGCTGAAATCGGCCGAGGCCGGCACCCGCGCGCCCGAATATGCCGCCCCCGAATATACCAGCGAGCAGGCCAAACGCGGCGGCGATGCCGTCTATCGCGCCGCCAACCTGCCCGCCGGCCAGAACGTGCGTCCCGAATATCAGGCGAGCGGCAACTGGATCGGTGAGCCGGAATAATACTGCCGGCATGTCCCGCCTTTGGTCGTCCGAAATTTACATCGGTAACCTTTGGTAACCAACAAGCCCAACCAAGGCTTAGCCCCCTGCCGGTATAACGATTGCATCACCTGCCGCCATGAGCGCGTAGAGGGAGCCGAGTTCACGATGACCATCCGTTTCGCCGCTGCAAAGCATTGGCACGCGCCAGCTGTCGACCGCGTAGTGGGTTACGCCCCGCCGCCGGCACCGGCCAATGACCGCGACCCCGCGCTGGGCCGTGATGCGTTGCTGCGCGCCGCCTTGCGCCATTTTGCCCGACATGGGCTGAGCGCCGCCGAGCGCGCCCGTGACCATGCCGAAAGCGCGTTCTTCGAGGGTGACCGCGAGAGCTGCCAGCGCTGGCTGGCGATCTGCCGCGAGCTGGACCTGCGCATGGCCGAAGCCGCCCAGCGCCGGGTCTCCGCCAAGCCCCGTTGACGCAACGCAAGCCCTCCGACAAGTTTACATCCGTAACCACGCGATTAACCAAACAGTGACACCTCGCCCTTACCCATGAGGATTGCGACCAGGGAGCTGGCCAATCAAACGAGTGTTGAAAATATTGCAGGTCCTGCTCAGGACTGATGCCGCCGATGACAGGGTCCACCGGATTCTGGTCGAGACGCTGTATACCCAGCCGGCAAGCCTGGCTTTAGGGGCAATCGCCGGCGCGCTGGGCTGTTTGCCGGCGGTGCTTTATTCAGGCGAGCCCATGATCCTGTGCCTGGCGATCGCCCAGACCTTGATCGGCATCGCCCGGGCCATCATGGCATGCATGCCCGCCGCACGGCAGGGTCGCAGCACGCTGGTGATGGAGATGATGTTCGAATTCGGCGCCTTCAGCTATGCACTGTGTTGGGGGTTGGTGGCGGCACTGGCGATAGAATACGACGTTCCCGCCGCCGCGCGCACGCTGACCGTGGTCTATGCCACCGCCTATGGTGCTGCTGTCGCCGCGCGCAACGCGGGGCGGCCCTATATTGCGATCGGCCAGCTCGGTCTCCTGGTCGTGCCCGAGTTGCTGGTCTCGGCGTTCAAGCCCGACCTGGCCGATCGGCTGTTTGCGGTGTGCAGTACGCTGCTGCTGCTGGCGATGATCTCGGTGACGCGCAGCACGTTTACGGCGCTGCGCGATTCCATCGCTTCGGCGGAGACCAGCGCGCGTCTGGCCGACAAGATGCAGCATCTGGCGCGCACCGACGTGGTCACCGGGCTGCTCAACCGCGCCGGCCTCAACCATCAGTTGGTCGAGCGGGTGGCGGCGATCCAGCCGGACCAGAAGCTGGCGCTGTTCTGGATCGATCTCGACCGCTTCAAGGAGGTCAATGATACGCTGGGGCATCAGGTCGGCGACCGCTTGCTCTGCGAAATCGGCAGCCGGCTGAAACGCTTCGCCCCCAATGCGGCCAGCGTGGCGCGGTTCGGCGGTGACGAATTCATCATCGCCTGCGAGGCGGCCAGCCGCCGCGAGGTCGAGTCCATGGCAATGCAGCTGCTCGAAGCGATCACCCAGCCCATCCGGATCGACGATGACCGGCTGGAAATCGGCAGTTCGATCGGCGTCGCGATCCTGCCCGACGATGGCAGCGATATCGAGGCGGTGATGCAGGGCGCCGATCTCGCGCTGTATCACGCCAAGGTCAATGGCCGCAAACAGGTCAGCTTCTTCGCGCCCTCGATGACCCGCGATCTGGTCCGCCGTAAGGAGATCGAAGCCGAATTGCGGCTGGCGTTGCAACGCGACGAATTGTCGATCTTTTTCCAGCCGATCATCGATCTGGCGACTGGCCGTATCCGCGCCTTCGAGGCGCTGGTCCGGTGGTTCCATCCCGAAAAGGGCGAGCTGCGCCCCGACGAATTCATCCCGGTCGCCGAGGAAACCGGAGCGATCATCACCCTGGGCAACTGGATCACCGCGCAGGCCGCAAGGGTTGCCGCCACCTGGCCCGAGGATGTGACCATCGCGGTCAACCTGTCACCGATCCAGATCCGCGCGCCCGGCGCGGCTTTGGGCATTTTGAACGCGCTGCGCGAGGCCCGGCTGTCGCCATCCCGGCTGGAGCTGGAGATCACCGAGACGGTGCTGCTGGATAACAGCCCCAACACCGACGCCTTTATCGCCGAACTGGCCGAGGCAGGGGTGCGCTTCGCACTGGACGATTTCGGCACCGGCTACTCGTCGCTGGGCTATCTCAGCAAATATCCGTTCAGCAAGATCAAGGTCGATCGCAGCTTTGTCTCGGGCGTCAACGCCGGCAAGAAGAGCGATGCGATCATCCGCGCGGTGTCAGGCATGGGCTCGACGCTGGGGATGGAAATCGTTGCCGAGGGGATCGAGACCATCGATCAGGTCAAGGCCGTGCGCGCCGCCGGCTGTACGCTGGGTCAGGGATATTATTTCAGCCGTGCCGTGCCCGATTATCTGGCCGCGATGCTGCTGGCGCAAGAGAGTGAAGCGCAGGTCGGGCGACGCCTGGCGGGTTGAGCCGCCTGCGGGCGGATAAGCCTATGCCATCCCGCGCCCCCTCCCGACCTCCCACAGAGTGCATCCTGGATGGGAGGGCGGGAGGGGGCGCGGGATGGCATAGGCTCACGACGAAAAGCGCTCTTTCGCGCTTTCGTCAAACACACTCCTCACGCGGCATCGGAGTTCTTGCTAATGCGAACTACTCGCACAAACTAACGCGATATCGGTGACTTTCCCGGCTTGCCAAGCGCGGCGCGGGGGAATAGGGCGCGAGGGAAAGCCACCGGGTCCCCGCGCGCTTGCGGGTCTGTGCGGGACCACCCTTGATGATTATTGCTTCCGCGTTTGCCCGCGGAAAGTCCGCAGTAGCGAAGAATGGTCTCCCCTTCATGGCACGCAGGAAAATCGCGCTGATCGGCGCTGGCAATATCGGTGGTACGCTGGCGCATCTGGCCGCACAAAAGGAGCTGGGCGATATCATCCTGTTCGACGTGGTCGACGGCGTGCCGCAGGGCAAGGCGCTGGATCTCGCGCAATGCGGCCCGGTTGAGGGGTTTGATGCCGTGATCAAGGGCACCAATGATTACGCCGATATTGCCGGCGCCGACGTAGTGATCGTGACCGCCGGCGTGCCGCGCAAGCCGGGCATGAGCCGCGACGACCTGCTGGGCATCAACCTGAAGGTGATGAAGGCGGTTGGCGAGGGCATCAAGGCGCATTGCCCCGGCGCCTTCGTGATCTGCATCACCAACCCGCTGGACGCGATGGTTTGGGCGCTGCGAGAGTTTTCGGGCCTGCCGCATCATATGGTCGTCGGCATGGCGGGCGTGCTGGATTCGGCGCGGTTCAGCACGTTCCTGGCGTGGGAATTCGGGGTTTCGGTGCGCGACGTGACCAGCTTCGTGCTGGGCGGGCATGGCGACACGATGGTGCCTGTGGTCGAATACTCGACCGTCAAGGGCATCCCGGTGCCCGACCTGATCAAGATGGGCAAATCAACCCAGGAGCGCATCGACGCTATCGTCAAGCGCACCGCCAATGGCGGCGGCGAGATCGTGGGCCTGCTCAAGACCGGCTCGGCGTTCTATGCCCCCGCCGCCAGCGCCATCGCCATGGCCGAGAGCTTTCTGGGCGACCAGAAGCGCATGCTGCCCTGCGCGGCGTTCCTGACCGGGCAGTACGGCGTGAATCAGCTTTACGTTGGCGTCCCGGTGGTGATCGGCGCGGGCGGGGTCGAGCAGGTGATCGAGATCGCGCTGGACGACAAGGCCAAGGCGGGGTTGCAGGTCAGCATAGACGCGGTGAAGGAACTGCTGGTGGCCTGCAAGGGGATCGAACCTAGCCTCGGCTGAGCCTCCGCCCCTTCCGCGATTGCCCCTTTCCTCCTCTCGGAGACCCCAATGTCCATCCTCGTCAACAAGGCAACCAAGGTCATCACTCAGGGGATGACCGGCAAGACCGGCGAATTCCATACGCAGGCGGCGCTGGATTATGGCACCGCGATGGTGGCGGGGGTCACCCCCGGCAAGGGCGGGATCACGCATATCGGCCTGCCGCAATTCGATACGGTCGCCGAGGCCAGGCACGCGACCGGCGCCACCGCCAGCTGCATCTATGTCCCGCCGCCAGGCGCCGCCGACGCTATTCTGGAGGCGATCGACGCCGGGATCGAGCTGATCGTCTGCATCACCGAGGGTATTCCGGTGCTCGATATGGTGCGGGTGAAGCGGGCACTGTCGGGCAGCAAATCGCGGCTCATCGGGCCCAATTGCCCCGGCGTGCTGACCCCCAATGAATGCAAGATCGGGATCATGCCGGGCAGCATCTTTGCGACGGGTTCCGTGGGCGTCGTGTCGCGTTCGGGCACGCTGACCTATGAGGCGGTGCATCAGACCACGATGGTGGGGCTTGGCCAGACCACGGCGGTCGGCATCGGCGGCGATCCGGTCAATGGCACCAATTTCATCGATTGCCTCGAATTGTTCATGGCCGATGAGGCGACGCATTCCATCATCATGATCGGCGAAATCGGCGGCTCGGCCGAGGAGGAAGCCGCGCAATTCATCAAGGACGAGGCCAAGCGCGGCCGGCGCAAGCCAATGGTCGGCTTTATCGCCGGCCGCACCGCGCCTCCGGGCCGCCGCATGGGCCATGCAGGGGCGATCGTCTCGGGCGGGCAAGGCGGCGCCGAGGACAAAATCGCGGCGATGGAAAGTGCCGGTATCCGCGTCTCGCCCTCGCCCTCGCTGTTGGGTGAGACGTTGGCCGGGCTGCTGAAAGAACTGGTCTGAGTGGTTTTCCGGGGGTGGCGGGTCATCGGCAATTAGCCATGCCTCGCCTATCCCGGCCCGAATGCGTCCAGAATGCGCGCTACTGCGAATAGGACAAAGGTGAGCCTCATGGGTAGCGAGAACCACGATTTTGCGGACGGCGACCTGCCGGATAATAACCTGCCGGGCGACACCGCGCCGCAGCCGGGGCCCAGCTGGCAGCGTGCTGGCTGGCCGCTGAGCGGCGGGCTGGCCGAGGATGATCTGACCCAGGCGCTCGATCCGCTGGTGCTGATGCCGCTGATCAAAGCCGCATCCGCAAAGGCTGGCGCGCCGGTTGCGGCGCCGGTGACCACCAAGGCCATCGAGGAAGCCGCCAGCGACACCATCCGCGCGGTGACGCTGATCCGCACCTATCGCGTGCGCGGGCATCTGGCGGCTGACCTCGATCCGCTCGGCCTGTCCAGGCGCGATCTGCCCGCCGACCTGACCCCCGAATTCTACGGTTTTATCGGCGCCGCGCTCGACCGCAAGGTGTTTCTGGGCGGGATGCTGGGGCTCGAATGGGCCAGCGTGCATGAGCTGGTGGCGATCTTGCGCGCCAATTATTGCGGGCGCGTCGGCCTCGAATACATGCATATCAGCGATGTCGAGGAGCGGCGCTTCCTCCAGGACCGCATGGAGGGCGCGGACAAGATCATCGAATTCTCGCCCGAGGGCAAGAAGGCGATCCTGTCGGCCGTGATCCGCGGCGAGCAATATGAGAAGTTCCTCGGCCGCAAATATGTCGGCACCAAGCGCTTCGGTCTCGACGGCGGGGAATCGATGATCCCGGCGCTGGAGGCGGTGATCAAATATGGCGGCCAGCTGGGCGTCAAGGAAATCGTCTATGGCATGTCGCACCGGGGCCGGCTGAACGTGCTGGCCAATGTGATGGCCAAGCCGTTCAAGGTGATCTTTCACGAGTTTTCGGGCGGATCGTCCAACCCGCAGGATGTCGGCGGATCGGGCGACGTGAAATACCATCTGGGCACCAGCACCGACCGTGAGTTCGACGGCGTCAAGGTGCATATGAGCCTGATGCCCAACCCCAGCCATCTGGAAACGGTGGACCCCATCGTGCTGGGCAAGGTGCGCGCCTATCAGGTGCTGCGCGGCGATATCGGCGATGAGACCAGCGACGGTATCCCCGGCGACATCACGCGCGGCAAGCACAAGCAGGTGCTGCCGGTGCTGATCCATGGCGATGCCGCCTTTGCCGGGCAGGGCATCGTGTGGGAATGCTTCGGCCTGTCGGGGATACGCGGTTACAACACAGGCGGCTGCATCCATTTCATCATCAATAACCAGATCGGCTTTACTACCAGCCCGCAATTCGCACGCTCATCGCCCTATCCCTCGGATGTGGCGAAGGGGGTGCAGGCGCCGATCCTGCACGTCAATGGCGACGATCCGGAGGCAGTGACCTTCGCCTGCAAGCTGGCCATCGATTACCGCCAAACCTTTGGCCGCGACATCGTGATCGACATGTGGTGCTATCGCCGGTTCGGGCATAATGAGGGCGATGAGCCCAGCTTCACCCAGCCGCTGATGTATGCGAAAATCCGCGCGCATCCGCCGGTCAGCGAGATCCACGGCGCCCGCCTGATCGCGGAAGGGATGATCGACGCCAATTTCGTGCCCGACACCGCAGCGGCCTTTGTGGCGCATCTGGAGGAACATTTCGACGCGGCCAAAAGCTATCAGCCCAATGAGGCCGACTGGTTCGCTGGCAAATGGAGCGGGCTGAACCGGCCGATGGACCCCGAGACCGCGCGGCGCAATGTGCCGACCGGGATCGAGGGCAAGCTGTTCGAAAGCCTCGGGCGGACGCTGGCCACGGTGCCCGCCGACCTCACCATCCACAAGACGCTGACCCGCGTGATCGATGCCAAGCGCGAGATGTTCAGCAGCGGTGGCGGCTTCGATTGGGCAACGGGTGAGGCTCTGGCCTTCGGCTCGCTGCTCTCCGAGGGGTATGCGGTGCGGCTGTCCGGGCAGGATTCGGGTCGCGGCACCTTTAGCCAGCGGCATGCGGTGTGGGTCGATCAGACCAATGAGCGCAAATATATCCCGCTGGCCGGCGTACCGCATGGGCGGTTCGAGGTGCTGGACAGCACGCTGTCCGAATATGGCGTGCTCGGCTTCGAATGGGGCTATGCCAGCGCCGATCCCAAGACGCTGGTGCTGTGGGAGGCGCAGTTCGGCGATTTTGCCAATGGCGCACAGATCGTGATCGATCAGTATATCGCCTCGTCGGAGAGCAAGTGGCTGCGGGCCAACGGCCTCGTGCTGCTGCTGCCCCATGGCTATGAGGGGCAAGGCCCGGAGCATAGCTCGGCGCGGCTGGAGCGGTTTCTTCAGCTTTGCGCGCAGGACAATATGCAGGTGTGCAATATCACCACGCCCGCGAATTACTTCCACGTCCTGCGCCGGCAGATGCACCGGCCTTTCCGCAAGCCGCTGATCATCATGTCACCCAAAAGCCTGCTGCGCCATCCGATGGCCAAATCGGCGGCCAGCGATTTCGTCGGCGAGGGGCATTTCATGCGCATCCTGTCCGACCCTTCGGGGCCAGTGGATGCAAAAACGCGCCGCGTGGTACTGTGTTCGGGTAAGGTCGCCTATGATCAGATCGAGGCGCGCGATGCGGCGGGTATCAGCGATACGCAGATCATCCGGCTGGAGCAGCTCTATCCATTCCCCGGCGAACCATTGGCAGCGCGGCTGAGGCGGATGACATCGCTGAATGAAGTGGTGTGGTGCCAGGAGGAGCCGAAGAACAACGGCAGCTGGTTCTTTGTCGAACCGCTGATCGAGGAGGCGCTGCATGCCGCCGCCGGCGAGAGCAAGGCCGGAGAAAGCAAAAAGGTGCGGCGCGCGCGCTATGCCGGGCGGCAGGCGAGCGCATCGCCCGCGACGGGTTTGGCGACACGCCATGCTTCGGAGCAGGCGGCGCTGGTCGCCGATGCGCTGGGTCTGTCGGTACGCGGCGAAATCCGGCGGCGCAAACAAGGCTGATTTGCGCGCCGTTAGACGGTTTTAGGAAAAACAGGAACATACGATGGCAACCGAAATCAAAGTCCCCGCACTGGGCGAAAGCGTTTCCGAGGCGACCATCGGCCAATGGCTGAAACAGCCCGGCGAGGCGGTGGCGCTCGACGAGCCGATCGCCAGCCTGGAGACCGACAAGGTCGCGATCGAGGTTGGCGCGGTGGCCGCCGGGATCATGGGCGAGCAACTGGCCAAGGTTGGCGATACGGTCAATGTCGGCGCGGTGATCGCGATGATCGAAGCGGGCAGCGCAGGTGCGGCGCGCGCTCCGGCTGTAGCGGCGGCGGCGGCGCCTGCCCCGGCTGTGGCGGCCGCTGCCCCCGCCCCGGCTGCGCCCGCCGCTGATACCGATCCGGCGGTGCTGTCGCCGGCGGTGCGCCGCGCGGTGCTGGAATATGGCATCGACCCCGCGACCATCGCCGGCACCGGCAAGGATGGCCGCATCACCAAGGAGGACGTCATCACCGCCGCGCAGGGCAAATCGGCCCCGGTGCCAGCCCCGGCCCCCGCCGCTGCTCCGGCCCCTGCCCCTGCCCCCACCGCCGCCGGCCCGGCCCGCCGCGAGGAGCGCGTGCGGATGACGCGCCTGCGCCAGACCATCGCGCGCCGGCTGAAAGAAGCGCAGAACAGCGCCGCGCTGCTGACCACGTTCAACGATGTCGATATGACGGCGGTGATCGCCGCGCGCGACAAATACAAGGACTTGTTCGAGAAAAAGCACGGCGTCCGGCTGGGCTTCATGGGCTTTTTCGCCAAGGCGGCGTGCCTGGCGCTGAAGGACATTCCCTCCGTCAACGCGCGGATCGAGGGCGATGAGATCGTCTATCACGATTACGTCGACATCTCGGTCGCGGTGTCGGCGCCGGGCGGCCTCGTGACGCCGGTGGTGCGCGATGCCGACGCGATGAGCTTTGCCCAGATTGAGGGCGCCATCGCCGGCTATGGCAAGGCGGCGCGCGACGGGAAGCTGACGATCGCGGATCTTCAGGGCGGGACGTTTACGATATCGAACGGCGGAGTGTTCGGCAGCCTGATGTCGACGCCCATCATCAACCCGCCTCAGTCCGCCGTGCTGGGCCTGCACCGGATCGAGGATCGCGCGGTTGTTCGCGATGGACAGGTGGTGATCCGCCCGATGATGTATATCGCGATGTCCTATGACCACCGCCTGATCGACGGGCGCGAGGCGGTGACCGCGCTGAAGATCATCAAGGATGCGATCGAGGACCCGACCCGGTTGCTGATCGATTTGTGAATTGGACCCGACAATGGCTGATTACGATTACGATGTCCTTGTCATCGGTGCCGGCCCCGGCGGCTATGTTGCCGCCATTCGAGCGGCGCAACTGGGCCTGAAGGTGGCTTGTGCCGAGGGGCGCGAGACGCTGGGCGGTACGTGTCTGAATGTCGGGTGCATCCCGTCCAAGGCGCTGCTGCACGGTTCGGAGCTGTATGAGGAAGCGGCGGGGGGCACGCTGGCAAAGTTCGGGGTCAAGACCGGCAAGGTCAGCCTGGACCTGCCCGTCATGCAGGCTGAAAAGGCGCTGGCAGTGAAGGAACTGACCGGGGGGATCGAATTTTTGTTCAAGAAGAACAAGGTCACCTGGCTGAAAGGCATGGCCAAATTCGCCGGGCCGCATGCCGTCGATGTCGCGGGCAGCGCGGTTACCGCAAAGCATATCGTCATCGCCACCGGCTCTTCGGTCACGCCTTTGCCGGGGGTGGCGGTGGACAATGACGCGGGCGTGGTTGTCGATTCGACCGGCGCGCTGGCGCTGGGCCGTGTGCCGCAGCATCTGGTGGTGATCGGCGGCGGGGTGATCGGGCTGGAGCTGGGTTCGGTGTGGCGGCGGCTGGGCGCGCAGGTTACCGTAGTGGAGTTTCTCGACCAGTTGCTGCCCGGAATGGACGGCGAAATTCGCAAGGAGGCCGCGAAGATCTTCAAGAAGCAGGGCATGGCGCTGCGGCTCTCCACCAAGGTCACCGGGGTTACGGTGAAGGGCAAGACCGCCACCTTGACGCTGGAGCCTGCTGCGGGCGGCCCAGCCGAAACGATCAATGCCGATGCGGTGCTGGTGGCGATCGGGCGGCGGCCGCATACCGATGGGCTGGGGCTGGATGTCATCGGGCTGGCGCCCAACCAGCGCGGCCAGATCGAGACCGACCATGATTTCCGCACCACGGTCGATGGCGTCTGGGCGATCGGCGATGTCATCCCGGGACCCATGTTGGCGCACAAGGCCGAGGATGAAGGCATTGCGGTGGCCGAAAATATCGCCGGCCTCACCGGCATCGTCAACCATGATGTGATCCCCGGCGTGGTCTATACCGCGCCCGAAATCGCCGGCGTTGGCCTGACCGAAGAGGGCGCGAAGGAGGCCGGCCACGAGATCAAGGTCGGCAAATTCCCGATGATGGCCAACAGCCGCGCCAAGACCAACCGCGAGGGTGACGGGCTGGTCAAGATCATCGCCGATGCCGCGACCGACCGGGTGTTGGGGGTGTGGATCATCGCCAGCCTTGCGGGCACGATGATCGCCGAGGCGGCGCTGGCCATGGAATTCGGTGCCACGTCGGAGGATATCGCCTACACCTGCCACGCTCATCCAACGCATTCGGAGGCGATCAAGGAAGCGGCGATGGCGGTGACCGGCAAGCCGATCCATATTTAAGGCGACTGTGCCGAAAGGCGCGAAAGGGGCGCGGGACGGCACAGACTTGCGGACCGCCAGGTCGCCAAATCAAGGCGCGCGCATTTCGCCCTTGGCGATCTTGTCCGCATCGGTGCCGGGGGCGGGCATTGGCAGGCTGGTCACGTCGAAGTAATAGATTGGCGGCGGCACGCGCCCGAAGCCGATACAGCCGCTGGTGCTGTGGTGGCAATCGGGCAGCCCGCTGACGTCGGGTGGTGCCAATTTTCCGGTACGCAGCGCATCGCGGGAAGTGGGATCTTCATCGATTGTCGAGGGGATGCGGTAGCGGTCGCTGTGATCGGGAGCGCAGACCACGATTTCGCTGGGGTTTATGCTTTCGGGGCAATTGGCGGGGCGAGCCACCGTGTGGGTCAAATCGCGTTCGTTTTCGATCATCTGGGCGACATGCGCGTCGGCGCTGTCCTGCGCGTGATCCTGCGCTTGCGCCGGGGTGGCGAGTGCGATTGTGATCGCCAGACCTGCCAACACGCGCAACATAGAGGCGGGTTAGCAAGCGATAGCGGCGGAATTGCGGCGCGCGGCGCGGGGTTGCGTTGGCACGCCGCGCGCCCCACATTGCGGGTATGACCAGCCCCGCCCTCTCCTTCCTCGACCTCGTTCCGGTGATCGCCGGCGGCACCATCGCGCAGGCCCTGCGCAATGCCGCCGAGGTCGCGCGCTGCGCCGAGGAGGCCGGCTATGCCCGTTATTGGGTGGCCGAGCATCACGGCATGCCGGGGGTTGGGGGCGCCGCAACATCGGTGGTGCTGGCGCATATCGGCGCCGCGACCAGCCGCATCCGCATCGGCGCGGGCGGGATCATGCTGCCCAATCATGCGCCGCTCCAAATCGCCGAGCAGTTCGGCACGCTCGATGCGCTGTATCCAGGGCGGATCGATCTGGGGCTGGGCCGTGCGCCGGGTTCCGAGGGGCGGGTGGCGATGGCGCTGCGGCGCGGGCTGGGCGGGTCCTCGGACAATTTCGTGCAGGACGTGCTGGAATTACAGGCGATGTTCGCCGGCGATCCACAGCTGGGCTTTACCGCTACGCCGGGTGCGGGGGCCGCGCCGCAGGTGTGGATTTTGGGGTCCGGCCTGTTCGGGGCGCAACTGGCCGCCGCAATGGGCCTGCCCTATGCCTTCGCCGCCCATTTCGCGCCAGCGCTGCTGGATCAGGCAGCGGCCACCTATCGCGAGGCGTTCCGCCCCTCGGCGGCCTATGCGCGGCCTCACCTGATGGTCGCATGCAATGTCTGCGCGGCGGATAGCGCAGAAGAAGCCGCATTCCTCGCCTCGTCGATGCAGCAGGCGTTTGTGGCCTTGCGCACAGGTCAGGGCGGCAAGGGGTTTCCCGCCCCGGTCGAGGGCTATCTCGACAAATTGCCAGACGCCGCCAAGGCGATGCTGGGCGAGACGATGCGGATTTCGGCCACCGGCACGCAGGCTATGGTGCGCGAACAACTGGCGGCGATCGCGGCGCGCAGCGGAGCCGATGAGCTGATCGTTACCAGCCAGATTTACGATCATAGCGCGCGACTGCATTCGATCCGTATTGCGGCGGCGGCGATGGCCGAGGCGATGGCAGACGTGGCGGCGGTTCCGGCCTGACCCGCCGGCAAATGTTAACCAATCGCGGTTAGCCTGCCGGCATGGCCTGGATCATCGCCTTTCTGCCCAGCATCACCGTAACGCTGCTGCTGCTGCTGGCCGAGGCGCGCGCTACGGGTGGCGGCGACTGGGGGCGCAATGTGCAGGCCTGGGGCGTGCAATTGGCGCTTGGCATGCTGCTGCTGCCGCTGATTGCGAATAGCGACCGGTTTTCGCTAATTGAAGGCCGGCAACTGCCATTCTGGGCGGCATTCACGCTGTTCCTGCTGGTGAAGGACCTTGGCGAATATGCCTATCATCGCGCCCAGCATGCGGTGCCGATGCTGTGGGCGATGCATTCGCTGCACCATTCGGACCCCGATATGGGCGTGCTGACCACCCAGCGGCATTTCTGGGGCGACCAGATCGTCAAGCAGCTGACCATCTGGCCCGCCGCGATGCTGGTGATCGCGCCAACCCCGGCGGTGATCGGGATCTATGGGCTGGTCAGCCTGTGGAACCTGTTGACCCATTCGCGGCTGCGTCTGAGTTTCGGGCGGGGCTCATGGTTGATCAATAGCCCCGCCTATCACCGCCGCCACCACTCCGCCCTGCCGGAGCATTATAACAGCAATTTCGCCGCGCTGCTGCCGATATTCGACGTGATCTGTGGGTCATACCGGCGCCCCGACGGATTTCCACCGACCGGGCTGGACAAGGCACCGGCAAGCATCGCCGAACTGCTCATCTGGCCGCTGATCTGGAACCGCCCGCGCCAGAGCCCGGCGTCTCAGGGTCTAGCCCCGTCCACTTCGCCATAAAGGCAAGCACATCGGCGCCCTCGGCGATGCCCTTGTCTGTGGGTGTGCCGGCGCCATGGCCGGCCCGGCTTTCGATGCGGATCAGATGCGGCTTGTCGCCTATCGCCGCCGCCTGCAAAGCTGCCGTATATTTGAAGCTATGCGCAGGCACCACGCGGTCATCCGTGTCCGCCGTGGTGACCAGAATCGCTGGGTATTCCACCCCACTACGAATGTTGTGGTACGGCGAATAGGCGCGCAAAACGTGGAAATCGGCGGCGCGATCCGGGTAGCCGTAGTCATCAACCCAGTACCGCCCCGAGGTCCACCGATCGAAGCGCAACATGTCCATCACCCCCACCTGCGGGTTGGCGGCGGCGAACAGGTCGGGGCGCTGATTAACCACCGCGCCGATCAGCAGTCCGCCGTTCGACCCACCCTGAATGGCCAGCGCGTGCTTTGCGGTAATGCCCCGGGCCTCGAGAAATTCGCCGGCGGCGATGAAATCATCGAATACGTTCTGTTTGTTGGCCAACCGCCCGGCATCGTGCCACGCCTTGCCAAACTCGCCCCCGCCGCGCAGATTGGCCACTGCGAACGCGCCGCCCGCCTGTACCCAGGCCATCCGCGCCGCCGAAAAGCCGGGGGTCAGCGAGATGTCGAACCCGCCGTAACCGTACAGCAGCGTCGGCACTGCGCGCCCGACGGCGGCAATGTCGCGGCGGCGCATCACGAACATTGGGATCCTGGTGCCGTCCTTGCTGGGGTAGAACATCTGCTCGACCACGAATTCCTGTGGGTCGAACCCGAGTTTGGGCAGCGCGAAGGGCGCGGTGCGGCCGGTAGCGATGTCCAGCCGGAACACCGCGCTGGGCTGATTGAAGCTGGCGAAGCTGTAGAAGGTTTCGGGATCGCCGGGGCGCCCACGAAAGCCGGCGGCGGTGCCGATACCGTTCAGCGCCAATGCGGTGCCGCCGTGCCCCTTCATGTCGACCACCACCGCGATGGTCGCGGCATCGCGCAGATAGGACAGCACCAGCCGGTCACCGATGATCGTGGCCTGCTCCAGCGTGTCCTTGCGCTCGGCAACGACCTCGTGCCAGCGCACCTGCGCGGCGGACATATCGACCGAGACAAGCCGGTACCGCGGCGCCTGCCAATTGGTCACGAACCACAGCGTGCTGCCGATGGAATCGACCAACCGCCAGTCGCTGGTGAAGCCCGTGACCAGCGCGCGTGCTGGCCACGCATCGCGGCGCTTGTGCAGGTCGATAACATGCAATTCAAGTCGCGCGTCGGTTCCGATTTCGGTCGTGATGACCGCATAATGCCCGTCGGAGGTCACCCGGGCCTTCGGCCCCCAGGTGGGGTGATCGGGGGTGGCATAGACCAGCAAGTCCGCACTCTGCGGGGTGCCGACGCGGTGATACCATAGCGCCTTGTTGAAGGTGAGCGCGGTGTAGATCTCTGCACTCGGTGGGGCCGGAAAACGGGAATAAAGGAAGCCGTCAGGGCCGGTCCAGGCAATGTGACTGTCACTGACCCATTGCAATGCATCGGGCAGAACCTTGCCGCTGGTGGCATCAAGCACATGCACCACGCGCCAGTCGCTGCCACCATCGGCGACGCCATAAGCGAGATAGTGGCCGTCGCGCGATGGCTCCCACAATTCGGCGTCGAGCGCAGTCGCGCCGTCTCGGGCCCAGGTGTTGGGGTCGATCAGCAGGCGCGGCGTGCCGGTGAGGCCGTCGCGAACGAACAATTGCGGCTGGTTGAGCAGCCCGGAGTTGCGCAGATAGAAATAGCGCTGCCCGGCCTTTTTGGGCAGACCGAACCGCTCGAAATCGGTCAGTTGGCGGATGCGCCGCGCAAACCAGTCGCGCGCCGGCAGGGTTGCGAGATAGGGCCGGGTCACCGCATTCTCACGCGCCGCCCAATCGGCGACCGCCGCATCGCTGCGCACGTCACCCTCCAGCCAGCGGTACGGATCGGCGACCTTTTCCCCGAACAGCGTGTCGACGGTGTCGCCGCGATGAGTCTCGGGATAGATGACGGGGGGGTACGCGACGGGGGGCTCAGCCATGGCGGGGCATGCCAGCGCGATCGATGCCGATACCAACAGCCCGGTCAACCACCACCGCATCTCCATCTCCCCGCGCCACATACAAAGGCAGCCGCGACCGTATCAGTCGCGGCTGCCTTGGCAATCGGTGTGAGGCGGTTAGCGGGATCAGTCCTCGGTGTATTCGTCGCTCTGCACCGGGCCCGAATCCTGACCCTTGGCGGCGGTGTCACGGTCGATCAGCTCGATCACCGCCAGCGGCGCCGCGTCCGAGGCGCGGATGCCGGCCTTGATGATGCGGGTATAGCCGCCCGCACGGGCGCCATAACGCGGTGCCAGAACGTCAAACAGCTTAACCAGCTGCGCATCATCCATCAGCCGAGAATTGGCCAGGCGCCGGTTCGACAAGCCGCCGCGCTTGGCCAGTGTAATCAGCTTTTCGACATAGGGCGCAAGCTCGCGCGCCTTCGGCGTGGTGGTGGTGATCTGCTCATGCTTGATCAGCGAGGCGGCCATATTGCGCAGCATCGCGATACGGTGGGCAGAGGTGCGTTGCAGCTTGCGCTGGCCAACTTTATGACGCATTTTCAAGTCCTTCGTTCGTTAAGGGCCCGTATCAGGTAGCCCAGACCCGGTGGCGCTTGGGGCCGCCACCATCACCCACCAACCGAATTACCCGAGCAGCTCCTGCTCCAGCTTCTTGGCCATTTCCTCGATATTCTCAGGCGGCCAGCCGGGGATGTCCATGCCGAGGCGCAGACCCATCGACGACAGCACTTCCTTGATCTCGTTCAGGGACTTGCGGCCAAAATTCGGCGTCCGCAGCATTTCCGCCTCGGTCTTCTGGACCAGATCGCCGATATAGATGATGTTGTCGTTCTTGAGGCAATTAGCCGAACGCACCGACAGTTCCAGCTCGTCGACCTTCTTGAGCAGGTAACGGTTGAGCTGATTGGTATCGCCATCGTCCTGCACCGCGACCGCCATGCCGATCATCGGCGAGCTGCCCGAAGGTGCAATGTCCTCAAAGTGAACGAACAGCGCCAGCTGATCCTGCAGAATGCGTGCGGCATAGGCCACCGCATCCTCGGGGCTGATCGTGCCGTCGGTCTCGACCGTCAGGTTCAACTTGTCGAAATCGAGCTCCTGCCCGATCCGCGCATTGTCCACCTTGTACGAGACCTGGCGCACCGGCGAATACAACGAATCGATCGGGATCAGCCCGATCGGCGCGTCGGCCGGACGGTTGGCCACGGCAGGGACATAGCCCTTGCCGGTGTCCGCGGTCAGCTCCATGTTGAGGGTCGCGCCCTCATCGAGATGGCAGATCACGAGGTCCTTGTTCATCACCTCGATGTCGCCCGACACCGAGATGTCGCGGGCGCGCACTTCGCCGGGGCCGGTCGCCGACAGCTGAAGCCGCTTGGGGCCCTCACCCTGCATGCGCAGCGCGATCTGCTTGACGTTGAGGACGATGTCGGTGACATCCTCGCGCACGCCGGCCAGGCTCGAGAATTCGTGGAGCACGTTCTCGATCTTGATCGAAGTAATCGCCGCGCCTTGCAGCGAGGATAGCAGCACGCGGCGCAGCGCATTGCCCAGCGTCAGGCCGAAGCCACGCTCCAGTGGTTCGGCGATGAAAGTGGCGCGGCGCTTGGGGTCATTGCCGGGGCGGACTTCGAGGCTGTTGGGCTTCTTCAGTTCCTGCCAGTTCTTGATATTGACAGTCATGGACTTCCCCTGGGGTTTGTTCTGGCGGGAGGCCGCGACGCGTTAGCAGCGCGGTCCTTCCGTATCGGCGGGCGGAGCGCGATCGCTCCGTCCGCGAAACGTGATCAGACGCGGCGACGCTTGGACGGGCGCACGCCATTGTGCGGGATCGCGGTAACGTCGCGGATCGAGGTGATGGTGAAGCCCACCGCCTGCAAAGCACGCAGCGCGCTTTCGCGGCCCGAGCCGGGGCCCTTGACCTCGACCTCGAGCGTGCGCACGCCATGTTCAGCAGCCTTCTTGCCGGCATCGTCGGCGGCGACCTGCGCGGCATACGGTGTCGACTTGCGGCTGCCCTTGAAGCCCATCGCGCCGGCCGAGGACCAGCTGATCGCATTGCCCTGGGCGTCGGTGATGGTGATCATCGTGTTGTTGAAGCTGGCGTTCACATGCGCGACGCCGCTGGAGATGTTCTTGCGCTCGCGCTTTTTGATGCGCTGGGGTTCACGTGCCATTGTTGGAAATCCTGAGGTAAGGCGGTGGGAAAGAAGAAGCTGGCGGCCGCCCTGAGGCGCCCAAGGGCCTTACTTCTTCTTGCCGGCGATGGCCTTGGCCTTGCCCTTGCGGGTGCGGGCATTGGTGTGCGTGCGCTGACCGCGCACCGGCAGCCCCTTGCGATGGCGCAGCCCGCGATAGCAGGCCAGATCCATCAGGCGCTTGATGTTCATCGCGGTGGTGCGGCGCAGATCACCCTCCACCGTGTGATCGGCGTCGATCGATTCGCGAATCTGGAGAACCTCCTGATCCGACAGGTCCTGCACGCGGCGGCTGTGGTCGATGCCGATCTTGTTGGCGATCTGCTTGGCCTTGTGTGCGCCAATTCCGTGAATATAGGTCAGCGCGATGATCACGCGCTTGTTGGTGGGGATGTTTACCCCGGCAATACGAGCCACTTAAATCTCCTGCTCCACAGGGGTTTTTGGGGGTTCCGATACCGCGATTGCGGCGCGGCGGGCCCCGGCCCCCATCTCAACGCGTTGACACTTCGACATTTTCGGGGGCCAGAACGGCAAAAGGTCCGGTTGGCGAAAGCATATTGCCGCCGGCCGGACTTACCCGAAATATCGTGTGAAGCGCGCGCTTAGGTCGATTCGTCCCGGCTGTCAACGCCTTAGCCGGGGCGCGGCACGCACTGGCCGATTATTGCACCAATACCGCTGTTATGGCGGCGGTCACGGCGTCCATCGGCGCCATGCCGTCCACCCGCGCCACGATCCCTCGCGCATCATAGATCGGCAGGATCGGCGCGGTCTTGGCGCGATATTCCGCCATACGCGTGCGCACGGTAGCCTCATTATCGTCAGGCCGACGCTTGAACTGCGTGCTGCCGCATTTGTCGCAGACGCCTGCAACCTTGGGTTGCTCGAAATGGTCGTGATAGCCCTTGCCACATTCGGCACAGGTGTAGCGCCCGGTGATCCGCTCGACCAGCGCGTCCTCGTCCACCGCCAGTTCGATGACGTGATCGAGGCTGCGGCCCCGCGCCGCGAGAATGCCGTCGAGCGATTCCGTCTGCGCCGCCGTGCGCGGATAGCCATCGAAGATCGCGCCGCAATCCTGCGCCATCGCGTCCAGTTCCTCGCCGATCAGCGCCGAAACGATGGCATCGGATACGAGCTCACCCGCTGCCATCACCGCCTTGGCCTGCAAGCCGACGGGAGTCCCCGCCTTCACCGCCGCGCGCAGCATATCGCCGGTGGACAGCTGGCGCATGCCATGGGCCTCGACCAGACGCAGTGCCTGCGTGCCCTTGCCCGCGCCCGGCGGCCCCAGAAGAATGATATTCATGCAGCCACTCCCCCGTCCAAATCCTAGCGTAAACGCCCCTTAAGCTTGGCCTTCTTGATAAGATCGCCATACTGATGCGCCAGCAAATGCGATTGAATCTGGGTGATCGTATCGACGGTCACATTGACCACAATCAGCAGCGACGTGCCGCCGGCGACTACCAGCTTGAGCCCGGTCTGCGCCATGAACCATTCGGGCACCACACACACCAGCGTGATATAGGCCGCGCCGATAACGGTGATCCGGGTCAGGACGTAATCGAGGTAGGTCGCGGTGTTCTTGCCCGGGCGGATGCCGGGGATAAAGCCACCGTTGCGCTTGAGGTTGTCGGCGGTTTCCTCCGGATTGAACACTACGGCGGTGTAGAAGAAACAGAAGAACACGATCCCGATGGCATATAGCGCCATATACAGCGGCTTGCCGTGGCCCAGATACTGGTTGAGCGACACGATCACTTGGCCCGTGCGCGAATCGGGCGATACGGATTTGCCCGCAAACTGCGTGATGGTCAGCGGCAGCAGCAGCGAGCTGGCAAAGATCGGCGGGATCACGCCCGAGGTGTTGAGCTTCAGCGGCAGATGGCTGCGATCGGCCTGCATCATGCCGTTCTGGCTGGCGCGCTTGGGATATTGGATCAGGAGGCGGCGCGTTGCACGCTCCATAAAGCAGATGAACAGGATCATCGCCACCACCAGCGCGATCATAAACACGATGGTAAAGCCGCCGACCTGGCCCGAGGTTCCGCCCTCGAACAATTGCGTGAAGAAGCTGGGCATCTGGGCGACGATACCGGCCATGATGATCAGCGAGACGCCATTGCCGATGCCCCGGCTGGTGATCTGTTCGCCCAGCCACAGCAGGAACATCGTGCCGCCGATCAGGCTGATCACCGCGCTGATGCGGAACATCAGGCCGGGGATCACCACCGCCTGAAGCCCCTGCGCCGCGCCCATCGATTCGAGGCCCGAGGCAATCGCCCATCCCTGCACCGCGGTCAGGAACACCGCGCCATATCGGGTGTACTGATTGAGCTTCTTGCGCCCACTCTCACCCTCTTTCTTCAACGCGGCCAGCGAAGGGTGCAAAGACCCCGCCAACTGCACCACGATCGACGAGGTGATATAGGGCATCACCCCCAGCGCGATCAGGCTCATCCGCTGGAGCGAACCGCCAGAGAACGTGTTGAAAATATCGAGAATTCCGCCCTGCGTATGGCTGTACAGCGTTTGCAGGATCAGCGGGTTGACCCCCGGCAGCGGCACGAAGCTGAGGAAGCGGAACACGATCAGCGCACCCACCGTGAACCAGATGCGCTTTTTCAGCTCGGTCGCTTTGCCAAAATTGGCGAAGCTCATCGTGCTGGCGAGGTTATCGGCGCGTGATGCCATCGGGGGTGTCAGCCTTGCGTTACGTCCACGGGGGCCCCGCGTTTCGTCCATATAGGGTACGAAACCGCGATGTCGAACCCCCGGCTAAAAAGGATCATCCCGGCGCCGGCCCAGCCCCGATCACCATGGCGACCGAGCCCGACTGCGCCGGGATGGAAATCCGGTTACTTGGCCTTGGCGACCTTCGCGGCCTTATTGACCTCGCGCCGGGCGGTCTTCTTCTCATGCTCGCTGGGACCAACCTCGGGCACGTTGACGGTGCCGCCGGCCTTTTCAACGGCCTCGCGCGCGCCCTTGGACACGCCCTGCACCGCGAAAGCCAGCTTGGCCGAGAATTCACCCTTGCCGAGCAGCCGCACACCGTCTTTGCCGCCGCGTGCCAGACCCGCCGCCTTGAGCGCGGCATGATCGATCACCGCCGACGCGTCGAGCTTGCCCGAGTCGACCGCCTTCTGGATCAGGCCCAAATTGACCTCGGCATAATCCTTGGCGAAGATGTTGTTGAAACCGCGCTTCGGGATGCGCATGTGGAGCGGCATCTGGCCGCCCTCAAAGCCGTTGACCGAGACGCCCGAACGCGCCTTGGCGCCCTTCTGACCGCGCCCGGCGGTCTTGCCCTTGCCCGAACCGATACCGCGCCCAACGCGCATGCGCCCCTTGCGGGAGCCCGGATTGTCGCGGATTTCATTAAGTTTCATAGGAATGCACTCGCTTTCGCTTTGGTCGCGCTGGATGAAGCGACGGGCCCTAGCTCAGCGCCGCGGCTTTGTCACCCCCCTGGAGTCTGTCCGGTTCAAGTTGAGCCGGACAGCCTCCAGGAGTCTTCTGTTTTTACGTGATTTTCCGAGGCGCCAGATGATTCCATCTGGCTCGAAATCACTTTAGAGCATCGTGCCGCAAGGTGGGTGCCGGTTTTTGGCAATAAACGATGCGAAAACAAAGACTCTAGAGCAAGACGCAATTCGGTTTTTTCGCATCTTGCTCTAGCGCACAGTTCGCGACCCGGCCCGCGTCGCCAGTCCCCGGCGCAACGCCTCGATCCGGCGATCCAGCATCCGCACCGCGACGCAGGCCAGCGCGATACTGACCGCCGCCACTGCCAGCGTCAGCGCCGCCGGATGGCCCGCCAGCAGCGGCAGCGTGCTGATCATGCCCAACACCAGCAGCTGATCCAGATACACCGGGAATGACAATTCCCCGATCGCGCGATCCCACGTCAAATGCCGGCTCCAGCCATGGATCGCCGGCAGACCTGCCGCGACCAGCACCAGCAGCGCGAGGCGCGGGGCTGCGAAGAACCCGTTGGCGGGCTCGCCCCCGGCCCAGATCGGATAGGCCAGGATCGCCAGCGGTACGCATAACGCCAGCGCCTTGGCCGGCGGCCCATCCCACGCCGCACGCTTGGCGGCAAAGGCGCGGTAGGCCAGAACGCCGGCCAGAAACAACGCAAGCTCGAACGGAAAGAACCGATAGCTGAACGGATCAGCGCTATACCCAGCCCCGGCCGCGATCACCCGTGCCGCCAGCGATGCCGCCATCATGGCGGCGATCTGCCACACCGGCCGCCGCGCGACAAATGGTGCGATCAGGTAAAACTCCAGCTCCAGCGACAGCGACCACGCCATCGGGATCAACATGAAGTGGAACACCTCAAGCCCCCCGCTGTGAAACGCATGCGTGGTCCAGGCGAGATGATGCCCGTCGATCCGCAGCCACAGCGTCAGATCCTGCCCGATCACCGTCAGATTGAGCAACGCCAAGCCCGCCTTCTCAGCGCACCCCAGCGGCGCCTGCGCATAGGGCAGCAGCGGCGAGGCGCCATCTGCCAGTTGCGCGGCAGCAAAGATCGCCAGATACAGCGCCAGAAACGCCCAATAGAGCCCATAGATGCGGATCGCGCGATTGGTATAAAACGCGCGGGTCAGCGCCGGCCGGTCGTAACGCTCATTCAGCACCAGACCCATGTAAAAGCCTGAGATGATGAAAAAACACTCCACCGCCAGCGGCCCGCCAATGATCGTGTAGGCGCCCCACCGGGTCGGCACGCCGCCCGCATGCTCGAACAGCACCGACAGTGCCAGCAACAGGCGTAACAGCCCCATCAACGCCCCTTTCGCCCATGCGCCCAAAACAAAGGCCCCGAGGTTTCCCCCGAGGCCTTATGTCATGGCGGCAGTTCTGCCGAAAGCCAGTCGATCGACCTTAGCCAATGAACCTCAATCAATCACCGCCACCATATGCGGCAGCTTGGCGATCGCGCCGCGCAGTTCGGGGGTGTCGGTCCGCTCAACCACGCGGTGCATCTTGCCCAGGCCGAGCCCGATCAGGATCGCCTTTTGCGATTCGGGACGGCGGATCGGCGAACCGATCTGCTTGAGCTTGATGGTTTTGGTTTCGGCCATCGCGCTTACTCCGTAATGCTGTCAGCGGCGGCCTGGGCCTCCGCAGGGGCAGCGCCGCCACGACCCAGCAGATCGGCAATCTTCTTGCCGCGCCGCTGTGCCACCGATTTGGGCGAAGTCTGTTCGGTCAGCGCGTCAAAAGTCGCGCGGATCATGTTGTAAGGGTTGGACGAACCGACCGACTTGGTCACCACGTCATGCACCCCCAGGCTCTCGAACACGGCGCGCATCGGGCCGCCCGCGATGATCCCGGTCCCGGCCGGAGCCGAACGCAGATTGACCTTGCCCGCCCCGAACCGGCCCTTGCCATCGTGATGCAGCGTGCGGCCTTCCTTCAGCGAGACGCGGACCATTTTCTTCTTGGCAGCGGCAGTCGCCTTGGTGATCGCCTCGGGCACTTCACGCGCCTTGCCATGGCCAAAGCCGACGCGGCCCTTGCCATCGCCCACCACGACCAACGCGGCGAAACCGAAGCGCTTGCCGCCCTTCACCGTCTTGGAGACGCGGTTGATGTGGACCAGCTTCTCGATCAGCTCTTCGCCGCCGTCATCATCGCCGCCGCGACCGCGCTTGTCGCGATCGTTACGCCCACGCCCGCCGCCGCGATCACGGTCATTGCCGCCGCTGCGATTGCCGCCGCCGGGACGATTGCCGCCGCGGGGTGCGCGTGCTTCGCGCTCGGTGTTTTCGGCCGGAGCCTCGGTGGCGGGAGCCGCCATGTTGGTTTCGTCAGCCATCGATCAGAACTCCAGACCGCCTTCGCGCGCGGCGTCGGCCAGCGCCTTGACGCGGCCATGGAACAGGAAGCCGCCGCGATCGAACACCACGGCGGTGACACCGGCGGCCTTGGCCGCTTCGGCAATTTGCTTGCCCACGCTGCTGGCGGCATCGACATTGGCGCCCGACGCCGTGGCGCCCTTCACCAGCGACGAAGCAGCGGCCAGCGTGCGACCATCGGCATCATCGATGATCTGCGCATAGATGTGACGGCCCGAACGGTGCACCGACAGGCGCGGACGTCCACCCGAACGCGCCTTGAGCGCGGTACGGACCCGCCGGCGACGGCGATCGAAAAGGGAGAGCTTGCCCATTACTTCTTCTTCCCTTCCTTGCGGAAGATGAACTCACCGCGATAGCGGATGCCCTTGCCCTTATAGGGCTCGGGCTTGCGCCAGCGGCGAATTTCCGCGGCCACCTGGCCGACCTTCTGCTTGTCGATCCCCGAAATCTCGATCGTGGTGTTATCGGGGGTCTTGATCTCAATGCCTTCGGGCACCGCGTAATCAACGTCATGGCTGTAACCGAGCTGAAGCTTGAGGTTACGCCCCTGCGAATTGGCGCGATAGCCAACGCCGGTAATGTCGAGCACCTTGGTGTAGCCCTGCGTCACGCCGGTCACCAGATTGTCGACCAAGGTCCGCTGCAGGCCCCAGAACGCGCGGGCGCGCTTGGTAGCGTTGCCGGGCTGCACCGAGATGCTGCCCTCATGGACCTCATAGGCGATGTCGTCGGACAGGCCGAGTGCGAGGGTGCCCTTGGGGCCCTTGACGGTGAGCACACCGCCGTCGAGCGACGCCGAAACGCCGGCCGGAATGGCGACCGGCTTTTTACCGATGCGGCTCATCAGAACACCTCCGCGAGCACTTCGCCGCCGACATTGGCCGCACGCGCCTCGGCATCCGAGAGCACGCCGCGCGGCGTCGAGACGATGGTGATACCGAGGCCATTGCGGACCACCGGCAGTTCCTTGCTGCCCGAATAGACGCGGCGGCCCGGCTTCGACACACGCGCAACATGCTTGATCGCGGGCAGGCCTTCGAAATATTTCAGTTCGATGCGCAGCTGCGGATGGGCGCCGGTGGCGTCCTCGCTGAAACCACGGATATAGCCTTCGCGCTGGAGCACTTCCAGCACATGCGCGCGCAGCTTGGAAGCGGGCGACAGGACAGTGTCCTTCTTCGCCTGCTGGCCGTTGCGGATACGGGTGAGCATGTCACCCAGGGGATCGGTCATCGCCATCGCAGATTCCTTACCAGCTCGACTTGGTCACGCCCGGAATCATGCCCTTGTTGGCCAGATCCCTGAGCTCGATCCGACACAGGCCGAACTTGCGATAATAGCCGCGCGGGCGGCCGGTGGTGGCGCAGCGGTTGCGCACGCGGGTGGGGTTGGCATTGCGCGGCAGCTCAGCCATTTTCAGGCGCGCGATCAGCCGCTCGGATTCATCGAGCGCCTTGTCGTTGGCCGTGGCCTTCAGTGCCGCATACTTGCCAGCATATTGCTTGACGAGCTTCTTGCGCCGCTCGTTTTTGTTTACCGAACTCAGTTTCGCCATGGACTTAAGCTCTCTTCCTAAAGTCGTTCATCAAGCGGCTTGTTGCGCGTCAGCTTCCGCCGGGAAGGGGAAACCGAACAGACGCAGCAATTCGCGCGCTTCGTCGTCAGTGTTTGCGGTGGTGGTCACGATGATATCCATGCCGCGCACCTTCTCGATCTGATCGTAGCTGATCTCCGGGAAGATGATCTGCTCTTTCAGGCCCATCGCGTAATTGCCGCGACCGTCGAAGCTCTTGGGATTGAGCCCGCGAAAATCCCGGATGCGCGGCATCGCGATGGTGACAAGGCGGTCGAGGAATTCATACATCCGCTCGCGGCGCAGCGTCACCTTGCAACCAATCGCCATGCCCTCGCGCAGCTTGAACTGCGCGACGGACTTCTTGGCCTTGGTGATCACCGGCTTTTGACCTGCGATCAGCTCCATCTCAGCGGCCGCGATGGTGACCTTCTTCTTGTCCTGCGTACCCTCGCCGACACCCATGTTGATCGTGATCTTCTCGATCCTGGGCACCTGCATGGCGTTGGTATAGCCGAACTTCTCGGTCATCGCTTTCGCGATCTCGACGTCATACTTCGTCTTCAGACGCGGGGCGTAAGCTTCAACCATCGATCGTCTCCCCGGACTTTACCGCAATGCGCAGCTTCTTGCCATCTCTGGTCTCGAACCGAACGCGCGTGGCCTTGCCGGTCTTGGGATCGGCCAGGCCGACCTTGGAAATCGCCATCGGCGCCTCGCGGCGGTCGATGCCGCCCTGCGGAGCGGCCTGGGTCGGCTTGCGGTGACGCGCAGCGACGTTAACGCCGGCGACCAGCACCTTGCCGTCCTTGGGCATCACGGCCAGAACCGTGCCGGTGCGGCCCTTGTCCTTGCCCGAGCGGACGACAACGCTGTCGCCCTTCTTGATTTTTGCGGCCGACATTACAGCACCTCCGGCGCAAGGCTGATGATCTTCATGAAACCGCGCGCGCGCAGCTCACGGACCACCGGGCCAAAGATACGGGTGCCGATCGGCTCCTCGTTCTTGTTGATCAGCACCGCGGCATTGCTGTCAAAGCGGATCACCGAGCCATCGGCGCGGCGCACATCCTTGCGGGTGCGCACGATGACGGCGCGATGAACGTCGCCCTTCTTGACCTTGGCGCGCGGCTGCGCCTCCTTGATCGACACCACGATAATGTCGCCCACGCCGGCCACCCGGCGCTTAGATCCGCCCAGCACCTTGATGCACTGGACGCGCTTGGCGCCGCTGTTGTCAGCGACATCAAGCTGGGATTGCATCTGGATCATCGATCCGCTTCCTTCTCAATGGCTTGCCGGAACACAACGCCCGGCAGTTCCAAAATCAGATTCTTCGCTGGTCGTATCGCGGGCGGCAAAACCGGTTCCCACTTTTTCCTGCGATACTCCTTAAACGTCAGCTTCCACCGCGGCCATCTTGCCCGCCTGAACCCGGTCGATCACCTTCCAGGTCTTCAGCTTGGACATCGGCCGGGTTTCCTCGATCCGCACCACTTCGCCGGTGTGGAAAGTGTTTTCCTCGTCATGCGCGTGGTACTTCTTCGAGCGGCGGATGATCTTCCCGTACATCGGGTGCTTCACCTTCCGCTCGACCTTGACCACCACGGTCTTGTCGGTCTTGTCCGAGACGATGGTCCCGACCAGAATACGCTTTGGCATGGTGGTTCCTTATGCCTTTGACGGCTGCGACCGTTGGGTCTGCAGCGTTTTGATCCGGGCGATGTCGCGGCGCACTTCACGAATGCGGGCGGGACGCTCGAGCTGATTGGTTGCCGCCTGAAAGCGCAGGTTAAAGGCCTCGCGCTTGAGGTCGCCGAGGTCACCGGCGAGCTGATCGTCGGTCTTGGCGCGCATATCTTCGATCTTGGCCATCATTCGCCTCCCAAGTGGCTGGTGTCGCCGAGGCGGGCAACGACCTTGGTGCGGATCGGCAGCTTCATCGCGGCGCGGCTGAATGCCTCGGCCGCGATCGGGCCGCTGACGCCGTCCAGCTCGAACAGGATGCGGCCCGGTTTCACCCGCGCAGCCCAGTATTCTATCGCGCCCTTGCCCTTGCCCTGACGGACCTCAGCGGGCTTCTTGGTAACGGGGACATCGGGGAACACCCGAATCCACAAACGCCCCTGACGCTTCATGTGACGGGTGATCGCGCGGCGAGCCGCCTCGATCTGCCGCGCGGTGATCCGCTCGGGCTCCATCGCCTTCAGACCATACGAGCCGAAATTCAGCTCGGTCCCGCCCTTGGCGTCGCCCTTGATCCGACCCTTGAAGGTCTTGCGGAACTTGCTTTTCTTGGGTTGCAGCATGATCTCTTACCTCAGCGAGCCGGACGGACGCCGGAGGTTTGCGCCTCCATCATCAGCCGGTCCTGCGCCATTGGATCATGACCAAGGATTTCGCCCTTGAAGATCCAGCACTTGATGCCGATGATGCCATAGGCGGTCAGCGCCTCGACATCGGCGTAATCGATATGCGCGCGCAGCGTGTGCAGCGGCACCCGGCCCTCACGGTACCATTCGACACGGGCGATTTCCGCTCCGCCCAACCGGCCGCCGCAGGTGATCTTGATGCCCTCGGCGCCAAGACGCAGCGCCGATTGCACCGCGCGCTTCATCGCGCGGCGGAACGCCACGCGGCGAACCAGTTGATCGGCGATGCCCTGTGCAACCAGGCGCGCATCGATCTCGGGCTTGCGGATTTCGACGATGTTGAGCTTGACGTCGCTCTTGGTCATCTTGGCGAGCTGGCTGCGCAGCTTCTCGATGTCGGCGCCCTTCTTACCGATGATCACACCGGGGCGCGCGGCATAGATAGACACGCGGCACAGCTTGGCCGGACGCTCGATCACCACCTTGGAGATCGCCGCCTGGGGCAGCGTTTCCATGATGAATTTGCGCATCTTGAGGTCTTCCTCAAGCATGCCGGCATAGCTGCGCCCTTCGGCGTACCAGCGGCTGTCCCAGGTGCGGTTGATCTGCAGGCGCAGACCGATGGGGTTGCTTTTATGACCCATGGCTCAGGCCTCCCCGCTCTGTTCGGTGACTTCGCGGACCACGATGCGCAGCCGGCTGAAGGGTTTGAGGATGCGGGTCGACTTGCCGCGACCGCGCGTATGAAAGCGCTTCATGGTGATCGACTTGCCGACGCTGGCCTCGGCGACGACCAGCGCGTCTACGTCAAGGTTATGGTTGTTCTCGGCATTGGCGATCGCGGAGGCGAGCACCTTGCGCGCGTCAACCGCCATCGCCTTGGTGGAGAAGGACAGGATGTTCATCGCATCCCCAACCTTCTTGCCGCGAATGAGGCCCGCGACCAGGTTCAGCTTTTGCGCCGAACCACGGATCTGCGTGCCAACCGACAGCGCTTCCTTGTCGCCTACCCGGCGCGGAGATGATGCTTTGCCCATCAGCGCTTGCCCTTCTTGTCGGCGGCGTGGCCGGGAAACGTGCGCGTCGGCGCAAATTCACCCAGCTTGTGACCCACCATGTCCTCGTTGACCGAGACCGGGATGAATTTGTGCCCATTGTGGACGCTGAAGGTCAGGCCGACAAATTGCGGCAGGATCGTCGAGCGACGCGACCAGGTCTTGATCGGGCCGGTACGGCTGGCGCCATCCTGCGCCACCTCGGCCTTTTTGAGCAGGTGCAGGTCGACGAACGGACCTTTCCATACGGAACGAGCCATGGCCCTTTACCTCTTCTTCTTGGCGTGACGCGAACGGATGATGTACTGATCCGTCGCCTTGTTGTTGCGGGTGCGGGCACCCTTGGTCGGCTTACCCCAAGGGGTAACCGGATGACGTCCGCCCGAGGTCCGGCCTTCGCCGCCGCCATGCGGGTGATCGACCGGGTTCTTGGCCACACCGCGGGTCAGCGGGCGCTTGCCCATCCACCGGCCACGACCGGCCTTCGCCAGGTTCTGGTTGGCATTGTCGGGGTTGGAAACCGCGCCCACCGTACCCATGCAATCGCCGCGCACATAACGCTGCTCGCCCGAGTTCAGCCGCACGATAACCATGCCGCGATCACGCCCGACGACCTGCACATAGGTGCCCGCCGAACGCGCGATCTGCGCGCCCTTGCCCGGCTTCATCTCGACGTTGTGGATGATCGTGCCGACCGGCATCTGGCTCAGCAGCATCGCGTTGCCCGGCTTGACGTCGGTTTTCTCGCCGGCGACGACGCTGTCACCAACCGCTAGGCGCTGCGGCGCGATGATATAGGTCTGCTCACCGTCCGCATATTTTACCAGCGCGATGAAGGCGGTGCGGTTGGGATCATATTCCAGCCGCTCGACCGTGGCAGGCTGATCCCATTTCCGGCGCTTGAAATCGATGAAGCGATAGGACTGCTTGTGACCGCCGGCGATCCCGCGCGAGGTGACATGGCCCTTGTTGTTGCGCCCGCCGCTCTTGCTCTTGCCTTCGGTCAGCGCCTTGACGGGCTTGCCCTTCCACAGCGACGATTTGTCGACCAAGATCAGGCCGCGGCGTGCGGGGCTGGTCGGGTTATATGATTTGAGTGCCATCGTTCCGCCCTCAGATACCGCTGGTGACGTCGATGGACTGGCCTTCGGCCAGCGTCACGATCGCCTTTTTCACATCGGAACGCTTGTAGGGCTTGCCCTTCCAGCGCTTGGTCTTGCCCTTCTGGACCAGCGTGTTCACGCCGATCACCTTGACCGAAAACAGCGCTTCGACCGCTGCCTTGATCTCGGGCTTGGTCGCCTTGTCGGCCACCTTGAACACTACGGCATTATGCTCGGAAAGCAGGGTCGCCTTCTCGGTGATGTGCGGCGCGACGATCACGTCATAATGACGGGTGTCGACACCATCCGCTTTAACCTTAGCCATGGAAACGCGCCTCCAACTTTTCGACAGCGGCACGCGTCAGCACCAGCGTATCATGCTTGAGGATGTCATAGACATTGGCGCCAACCGCCGGCAGCACGTTGATGCCCACCAGATTGCCGGCGGCGCGCGCAAATCCCGCGTTCACCGCCTCACCGTCGATCACCAGCACCTTGCCGGCCAGACCCGCCTTGGCGAAGGTGGCGGCGAGCGCCTTGGTCTTGGCCTCGGTAATGTCCAGCGTATCAACCACAATCAACCCGGCCTTCGCCTTGGACGAAAGCGCCATCTTCAGCCCCAGCGCGCGAACCTTCTTGTTCAGCGAGATGTCGAAAGTGCGCAGGCGAGGCCCGTGCGCCTTGCCGCCGCCGATGAAGATCGGAGCAGCGCGATCGCCGTGACGGGCGGTGCCGCCGCCCTTCTGGTTGCCGAACTTCTTGCCGGTGCGCGCAACGTCGCTGCGCTCACGAGCGGCGCGGGCGGTGCCGCGACGGTTCTCGAGCTGCCAGGTGACGACGCGGTGGAGGATGTCGGCACGCGGCTCAACGCCAAACACCGCATCATTGAGCTCGATATCGGCTTTCGAAGCCGAGCCATCGAGATTGAGGACCTTGACCTTCATGTTCAGGCCTCCGATTCTTGCGCGGCGTCATCGGCAGCAGGCACGGTATCAACCGCCACCGGCTCGATTACCGTCTCGTTGCTATTCGCCGCCTGCTTGACCGCACCGGGGTACGGCGCGTCGGCATGGGCGTCGACCTTGACCGCGTCGCGGACCAGCAGCCAGCCGTTCTTCGCGCCGGGCACCGAGCCCTTGACGAAGATCAACCCGCGCTGATCATCGGTACGGACGACTTCGAGGTTTTGTTGGGTACGCTGCTTGTCACCCATGTGTCCGGCCATCTTCTTGTTCTTGAAGACGCGGCCCGGATCCTGCCGCTGACCGGTCGAACCGAGTGCACGATGGCTGATCGAGACGCCGTGGGTGGCGCGCATGCCGCCGAAACCCCAGCGCTTCATACCACCCTGAAAGCCCTTGCCCTGGGTGTGACCCGAGATGTCGACCAGCTGACCGGTGACAAAATGCGAGGCAGCGATCGTGGCGCCAACCTCAAGCACGGCATCATCGGCCACGCGGAATTCGGCGACCTGCGCCTTCAAAGGCACCTCGGCCTTGGCGAAATGCTCACGCTGCGGCTTGGCAGTGTTCTTCTGCTTGGCGGTGCCCGCACCCAGCTGCAGCGCGACATAGCCGTCACGCTCGCGGTCGCGAACCATTACCACCTGGCAATCTTCCAGCGACAGCACGGTAACCGGCACATGCCGACCGTCCTGCTGGAACAAGCGGGTCATCCCCACCTTCTTGGCGATCACGCCAGTGCGCATGATCATACTCCTCAATCGCAGAGGCCTGGCGCGGGACAATCCCCGCACAGGCATGCCAAACCCTGATTATGTAGAACGAGCCCCGTCCGGGCTGAATGCCTCAGGCCCAAAGGCCGGAAGCGAGACGGGGGACGCTTGCCCGGTATGAACCGGAGGTATCCCAGTGTCGTATCGAGAACCGTGCCGGCTTAAGCCAGCTTGATCTCGACATTAACGCCGGCGGCCAGATCGAGCTTCATCAGCGCATCCACCGTGGCGGCGTTGGGCTGCACGATGTCGAGCAACCGCTTGTAGGTACGCACCTCGAACTGCTCGCGCGACTTCTTGTCGACGTGCGGTCCGCGGTTGACGCAGAACTTTTCGATTCTCGTCGGCAGCGGAATGGGGCCCCGGATCAGCGCGCCGGTGCGGCGTGCGGTATCCGCGATCTCCCCAGTCGCCTGATCGAGCACCCGGTGATCGAATGCCTTGAGGCGAATGCGGATATTTTGAGCGTCCATGTCTAAACTACCGATGAGAAAGAGCCATCCGTTCCCCGGCCTAAGCCGATCCAACGGTTAAAAAAGCGATCAGAGCGGTTAAAAACCGATCGCCGGGGGCGCGCCATCTCTGGCGAATCCCCGGCGGAGCGCGGCCTATATTACTTCGTGATCTTGCTGACAACCCCAGAACCGACGGTCCGGCCACCTTCGCGAATTGCGAAGCGCAGACCCGGGTCCATCGCGATTGGCGCGATCAGCTTGACACCCAGCGAGACGTTGTCGCCCGGCATCACCATCTCGGTGCCCTCGGGCAGAACGACTTCGCCGGTCACATCGGTGGTGCGGAAGTAGAACTGCGGGCGGTAGTTGGCGAAGAACGGCGTGTGACGGCCGCCCTCATCCTTCGACAGCACATAGACCTCGGCCTCGAAGTCGGTGTGCGGCGTGACCGAGCCGGGCTTGCACAGCACCTGGCCGCGCTCAACCTCTTCACGGGCAACACCGCGAACCAGCGCACCAACGTTATCGCCAGCCTCGCCCTGATCGAGCAGCTTGCGGAACATTTCAACGCCGGTGACGACGGTCTTGCGGGTGGTCTTGAGGCCGACGATCTCGACTTCCTCGCCAACCTTGACGATCCCGGTCTCGATACGGCCGGTTACCACTGTGCCGCGACCCGAGATCGAGAACACGTCCTCGACCGGCATCAGGAACGGCTTGTCGGTGGGGCGCGGCGGCTGCGGGATGAATTCGTCCACGGCCTTCATCAGCGCATGGATCGAGCTCTTGCCGATCTCGTCATTGCGGCCTTCCAGAGCAGCAAGCGCGGAACCCGGGATGATCGGAATGTTGTCGCCGTCATAGCCATACGAGGTCAGCAGCTCACGGATTTCCAGCTCGACCAGCTCAAGGATCTCGGCGTCATCGACCTGATCGACCTTGTTCATATACACGACGAGCTGCGGCACACCGACCTGGCGGGCCAGCAGGATGTGCTCGCGGGTCTGCGGCATCGGGCCGTCAGCAGCGCTCACCACCAGGATCGCGCCGTCCATCTGCG
>JANXUK010000131.1 GCA_025356275.1 Sphingomonadales bacterium
AAGCAAAACCTCGGCGCGCTATCATCGCTTCCGGCGGGTGTGGGCTGCGGCATTTTTTGCCTCGCGGCAGGACTGGTCTAGACACCCATTTTCCTACTCCAAAGCAACCGCTTAGGATGCTCCCGCCAACCCTTCACACACCCCCCGGTGAATAAGACGGGCTAGTGGTTCTGATGTTTCCGACATTTGCCTCTGCCCTTGCCGAAAGGGATGCAAATGTCGGAAACGAACCACTAGCTACGCCGCCGCGCGCGCAGCCGGATCAGCCGCAGATAGGTGTCGGCCACCGCCTGATTGATCCGGTCCCACGAAAAGTCGCCCGCGCGCATTTCGCCGGCGGCACCATGCGCGGCGCGCATTGCCGGGTTCTCGATGTAACCGCGCAGCGCCTCGGCAAAGGCGCGGATCGCGCCGGGGCGGATCAGCCGGCCAGAGACGTGATCGTCGACCAGGCTTTCGCTGCCGGTTGCCTCGGCCGCCACCACCGGCAAGCCGCAGGCCATCGCCTCTAGCGTGACATTGCCGAAGGTCTCGGTGATCGAGGGGTTGAACAGCACATCCATGCTGGCCACCGCGCGTGGCAGGTCCGCGCCGCCCTGAAACCCGGCGAAGACCGCCTGGGGCAGCCGCGCCTCGAACCAGTCGCGCGCAGGGCCCTCGCCGACCACCAGCACGCGGTGGCGGATGCCCCGCGCCGCCAGATCGTCGATGGTGTCGGCAAACACGTCGAGGCCCTTTTCCATCACCAGCCGGCCCAGAAAGCCGATCGCAACCTCATCGTCCCCGATGCCCAGATCGCGGCGCCATGCCAGATCGCGCCGCCCGGGATTGAACAGCGCGCGATCGACCCCGCGCGACCACAGCGAGATGTCGTAATTCATCCGCTGATCGCGCAGCACCTGCGCAAAGCTCTCCGACGGGGCGACCAGCGCATCGCATCGGCGCAGGAACCGGCGCAGCAGCGCGGTAACCACCGGCTCGACCCAGGCCATGTTATAGTAGCGCGGATAAGTGTCGAAGCGGGTATGGACCGAGCCCAACACCGCGATGCGCCGCGCCCGCGCCCAACTGACCGCACGATGCGCCGCTATGTCGGGCGAGGACACATGCACCGCATTGGGGGCAAAAGCCGCCAGATCGCGGCGCACGCGCAGGCTCAGCATCAGCGGCAGTCGGTATTCGCCGCGCCCCGGCAACGGCACCGAGGGCAGGCTGACCAGATCGCCGCTTGGCGCAAAGGCCGGCTTGGCGACGGTCGGCGAATAGACGCGCACCGCCGCGCCATGCCCCAGCAGATACGCGACCAGCCGGTTCAGCGCCCGGTTCGCGCCATCGGTCACCATGTTGTAATTCCCGCTGAACAACGCAACGCGCAGGCCGCTGAGCGGCCCTGCACTTACGTCGCTGAGCGGCCCTGCGCTTACGTCGCTGAGCGCCCCAACGGTTACCCCGCTGAGCGGTCCGGCGGTTACGCCGCTAAGCAGCGGCGCGGCGGTATCGGTTTCGGCGGGTGGGGTCATACGGGGAGGCCTTGAGTCTGTTTGGCATAGTCTGTTTGGCCGCCTGCCGGCGGCTTCAATTAGCGATGAGCCTTAGGGGGCAGGCCCGGCTTTGGCGAGGATGCAAAAAGGAGTGCGTGGCGGGTTGCCGCCACGCACTCCAGTTGCAGGTCCAGCGAGGGAAACAGTCGTGCCTATGTCGAATCAGCGACCCCGATGCTCGTCGTGACCGCCATTGCCACGGTAATCACCGCGCTCGCCACCGTGATATCCGCCCTGGTAACCGCCATGGTAGCCACCCTCGTACCCGCCGCGATAGCCGTTGTAGCCGCCGCGATAGCCACCATAGTAGCCGGCCCGAATGAACGGACGCTCAAAGCGGCCACCGTCACGGTCGAACCAATAGCCGTCGCGATAGACCCAGCCGGCGCGGTAGTAATAATCGACCGGATATTCATACCCGGCATAATAGGGCTGACCGTAATAGGGCTGGGCCACAACGTAACGGTCGCGGTGATCGGACGCAATGGCAGCGCCCACCGCAAGGCCAAGGACACCCGCCGCGATCGCCACACCGGCACCGTCGCCGCCGCGGTGGTAGCCGCGATACGGATCGGCGCTGGCCGTGGCAGCGCTGCCGAAGGTGCCGACAAGCGCGGTAGCGGCAAGGGTGGCACCAAGCGTGGCCTGTTTGAACATGCTGGTCATCATATGTCTCCTTGGCAGCGGATCGTCCTGAGCCCCAATGCCCGGGAGGTGATTCGCTGCCTCGCATTCATATTTAGGGCCTCAAAGCTGAACCGAATCGGAGCGCGGCATGCAGCTTTGGTTAACCTGTATTGCACGGTAAATTAGGTTGCCGGATGCAATAAAACGAGTCATCCTATGTATGGGATAAGAGGAGTCGGCCAATGTTCCGATTTAAAGCGTTGAGGTCTAATATGGGGCCCAATGTGGCAGAGGTGCCTGGGAAGCCAGCGATGGCCGCGCCTCAGCGCCGCATGGCCGAGCCGCCCCGGCAAGTTGCGGTGACCGGCAAGATTGCGGAAGTGGAAAACGGTGCTGGCTCGGCAGGCACCGATCCGTATGGCGCGCTGCGCCCGGCGCAGATCGACATCTTCGTTCAGCTGCAAGCCTATCGGACAATCTGCTAGAAAACGGCTTTCCGCTAGAAAACGCCTGTCCGCCCGGCGAATGCCGCCGCTTCACGCACTCTGACAGCGACTATTCAGGCCGCTGCCCGCCCCGCGCGGGCAGGCAGCCGGCCCGCGTCACGCCGCCTGCTTCTTGCGGCCCGCCTTCTTGCGCTCGTTCGGATCGAGGATTGCCTTGCGCAGACGGATGCTCTTGGGGGTCACTTCGACCATCTCGTCATCGTCGATATAGGCGATGGCCTGCTCCAGCGTCATCACGCGCGGCGGGGTCAGGCGGATCGCCTCATCCTTCCCGGTCGAGCGGAAGTTGGTTAGCTGCTTGCTCTTCATCGGGTTGACTTCAAGGTCATCGGGCTTGGCGTTTTCGCCGATCAGCATGCCCTCATAGATCTTTTCCTGAGGAGATACGAACAGCACGCCGCGCTCCTCCAGCATGTTGAGCGCATAGCCTACCGCCTCGCCGGTGCCGTTGGAGATTAGCACGCCATTGGCGCGGCCCTCGATCGGGCCCTTGTGCGGGCCGTATTTGTCGAACAGCCGGTTCATGATCCCGGTGCCGCGCGTGTCGGACAGGAATTCGCCGTGATAGCCAATCAGGCCGCGCGCAGGGGCTGAGAAGGTGATCCGGGTCTTGCCGCCGCCGCTGGGGCGCATATCGGTCATCTCGGCCTTGCGCAGCGCCATCTTCTCGACGACGGTGCCCGAATATTCCTCGTCGACGTCGATCATTACGACCTCGTAAGGCTCGGTGCGCTTGCCATCCTCGTCGGTGCCGAACAGCACGCGCGGGCGGCTAATGCCCAGCTCGAAGCCCTCACGGCGCATGGTTTCGATCAGCACGCCGAGTTGCAATTCGCCGCGCCCGGCGACCTCGAAACTGTCCTTGTCGGCCGATTCGGTGACATGGATGGCGACGTTCGATTCGGCCTCACGCTCCAGCCGGTCGCGGATCATGCGGCTGGTCACCTTGGTGCCCTCGCGCCCGGCCATCGGCGAATCATTGACCGCAAAGCGCATCGCCAGCGTCGGCGGGTCGATCGGCTGAGCGTACAAAGGCTCGGTCACGGCGGGGTCGGCGATGGTGTTGGCCACGGTCGCGGCGGTCATCCCGGCGATCGAGATGATATCGCCGGCATAAGCCTCCTCCACCGGCACGCGCTCAAGGCCCTGGAAGGCCAGCAGCTTGGAGGCGCGGCCGACCTCAACGATCTTGCCGGTGCGGTCCAGCGCGTGAATCGGCGAATTGACCTTCACCGTGCCCGACTGGACCTTGCCGGTCAGGATGCGGCCGAGGAAATTGTCGCGGTCGAGCAGGGTGACGAGAAACTTGAACGGCCCGTCCACATCGGCGGCGGGGGCCGGCACATGTTCGACGATCTTTTCGAACAATGGCGACAGCGTGCCCTCGCGCGCATCGACATCAAGACTGGCATAACCGCCGCGGCCCGAGGCATAGAGCACCGGGAAGTCGAGCTGCTCATCGCTGGCGTCCAGCGCGACGAACAGGTCGAACACCTCGTCCAGAACCTCTTGCGCGCGGCCATCGGTGCGGTCGATCTTGTTGACCACCACGATGGGCCGCAGGCCGAGGGCGAGCGCCTTGCCGGTGACGAATTTGGTCTGCGGCATCGCGCCTTCGCTACTGTCGACCAGCAGGATCACGCCGTCCACCATGCTCAAGATGCGTTCCACCTCGCCGCCGAAATCGGCGTGGCCCGGGGTGTCGACGATGTTGATATGCGTGGTCTGGCCATCCGCACCCGCCCATTCGACGCTGGTGCATTTGGCGAGGATGGTGATGCCGCGCTCTTTCTCCAGATCGTTCGAATCCATCGCGCGTTCCTCGACCCGCTGATTGTCGCGGAAGGTGCCTGACTGGCGGAACAATTGGTCGACCAAGGTGGTCTTGCCGTGATCGACGTGCGCGATAATGGCGATGTTGCGCAGGCGCCGTTCGGAGTTGGGGGCGTTCATTGTGGAGCTTTCGTTAAAGGCGCGGGGCACATTGCGAAGGCCAGCGGGAGGCCGGCATCCGATGTTGCGACGCAGCATCGCCCGCGCCCGTAGACGATGATGCCCGCCACTTCAAGAATATTGGTGGGAGGGTGCCGCGCAAAGCGCGTGTCCGTATAAGACATTAAGGCAACAGGTAACGCATCTCAGCGGGCAAAGCCGCACTTTCCCATTGCCCCCGCCGCATAGCGTGCCTAACCTCCCGGGCAGGAGAGGGGCCGCTCCACCTGCATGGCAGGGGCAAGCGGGCCCATGGACCGTTCCATGTGAGAGGACTTCATTCGTGACCATCAGCAATTTTAGCGGTCCAGCCGCCGGCAGTCTTTTTAATGGCCAAGCCGCCGCCAGCCACTTTAACGGGGAGCCCGCCGGCCGCCGCGCCGCACTTGCATCCGCCCTGCGTATCGCCCTGCTGGGCGGTGCCGCCAGCTGCCTGGCGCTGCCGGGCGCTGCATTTGCCCAACAGGCCGCCGCCGACGAGGCGCAGCCCGCCGCCGCGCGCGCTGCCAATGCCGACGCGCCCAGCGGCAATGAAATCGTCGTCACCGCCACCAAGCGCGAGCAGACACTGCAAAGCGTGCCGGTCGCGGTTTCGGTCACCACCGGCAAGACGCTGGAAGAGGCGCAGATCCATGACGTCTCCGACCTGTCGACGGTGGTGTCCTCGCTCAAGGTCGATCAACATGAAAGCTCGTCGCAGATCAATTTCCTGATTCGCGGCTTTGGCAATGGTGCCAACAATGTCGGCATCGAGCCTTCGGTCGGTGTGTTTATCGACGGCGTGTACCGCTCGCGCTCGGCGGCGCAGATCTCGGATTTCCCCGATGTCAGCCGGATCGAGGTGCTGCGCGGGCCGCAATCGACGCTGTTCGGCAAGAATGCGTCGGCGGGCGTGATCTCGATCACCACCGATGAGCCCAAGTTCAAATTCGGTGGCAAGCTCGAGGGCACCTATGGCACATACAACGCGGTGGTTCTAAAGGGCACCGTCACCGGGCCGATCACTCCCGATTTCGCGGTCAGCCTGACAGCCGGTTACGATCACCGCAACGGCTATGATCACGACCTGGCCACCGGCGCCTCGATCAACGGCCGCAACCGCGAATTCGTGCGCGGGCAGGCGCTGTATCAACCTGACAATCAGCTGAAAATTCGCGTGATCGCCGATTTCGACCGGATCAACGAACTGTGCTGCGGCGTGTTCAATCTTGTGGCGGGGCCGACCGCCCCGATCATCACCGCGCTGGGCGGGCAGAACAATTCGACCGCCAATATCTATGCGAACAACACCTACAGCAATTTCGATTCGACCAACCTGATCAAGAATTACGGCGTTTCGGGCCAGATCGATTACGATATGGGCGCGATCAAGCTGACCTCGATCACCGCCTATCGCAAGAGCACGTCGATCACCAATGAGGATGCCGATTTCTCTAGCGCCGACCTGCTCCGCCCCTTCGCGCAGCAACTGGGCATCCGCACCTTCACGCAGGAACTGCGGCTGACCAGCAATCTGCCGGGGCCGATCAACTTCCTGCTCGGTGGGTTCTATTTCAACGAACACGTCGATCAGAACAACCAGCTGGCCTTCGGCAATGCGTTCCGCCCGTTTGCCGATGCCCAGATCCGTGCCGCCACCGGCAATACCCAGAACGTTGCCGCGCTGGAGGGCGAATTCGGCGCGGTGCAAGGCAACCCCAACCTCTACACCGGCAAGTTCTTCGCCGCGGGTGAGGGCCAGAATCAGACCTACGGGCTGACCGATAACAGCGCGTCGATCTTCGCGCAGGCCGATTTCAAGGTGACCGATCGTCTGACGCTGACTGGCGGCATCAACTATACGCATGATGCCAAGCGCTTTTCGGCCGTCGTGGCGCCGGGCAATGGCGTGACGACCGATGTGTTCTCGAGCATCGACCTCAACGTCATGCGCAACGCGCTGACCAATGCCGGTATCTCGCAAACCATTGGCGGTATTCTGCACCTGCCGGGCGGCTTTGCCTCGCCGCAGCAGATCGGCGCGTTCGCGGGCGCCAATCCGGCGGCGTTCGGGCAGATTTCGGCGGGCGCGGCGGCGGCCACCGCGCCGCTGCTGGGGTTGAAGGCGTTGCAACTCAACCTGCCGTTCCTGGGCGTGCCCAATGCGGTGGAGCCGGGCAAGACCAATGACGGCAATGTCTCCTACACCGCGCGCGTCGCGTTTGACGTGGACAAGGTGTTCAAGGCCTATCTGGATTTCTCCACCGGCTTCAAGGCCAGCTCGATCAACCTGTCGCGCGACAGCCGCCCGGCGCTGGCCGATGCGGCGGCAATACAGGCGGCCGGGCTGACCCAGACCAACCAGACCTATGGCAGCCGCTTTGCCGGGCCGGAGAATTCCACGGTCTATGAGGCCGGTCTGAAGGCCAATTGGGGCGTCGCCAGCCTGAACCTTGCGGTGTTCAAGGAGATCATCAAGGGCTTCCAGCAGAATCTGTTTACCGGCACCGGTTTTTACCTCGCCAATGCGGGCAAGGAATCGGAATTCGGCATCGAGGCCGAGGGCATGATTCACCCGACGCATGACATGACGCTGAGCAGCGGGCTGACCTACCTCAATCCCAAGTATGACAGCTTCGTGCTTTCGGCGGTGGGCGATCTGAGCGGGACCAAGCCCGCCGGCATTCCTTCGCTGACCTTTAACGCGGCGATCGACAACAACCACCGCTTTGGCAATGGCGACCGGCTGATCCTGCGCGCCGACTGGCATTACGAATCGCGCACCGCGATGGTCGAGGGCCTGCCCGGCTTTTCCACCAGCCAGGCGACGCAGATCGCCGAGGCGCAGATGTTCACCCGTCTGGTCAGTGAATTTGATGCCTCGGCGACATGGTCGATGCACAATGGCATCGACCTGATGATCTGGGGGCGCAACATCACCAATCAGCGCCACCTGATCACCATCTTCGATTCGCCGGCCCAGGCCGGCTCGGTGTCGGGCTATACCAACCAGCCGCGCACGCTGGGCGCGACTGCGCGGATCAAGTGGTGATCCAGCCAGCTTTTATGGCATGAGAAAGGGGGCCTTGGCGGGCCCCCTTTTTTTGGCGCGAGCGGGGAGCGTATGATGGAATGGATGTTCCTGCCGTATCGGCGCTATTTCGAATTCAGCGGCCGGTCGCGGCGGATGGAATATTGGATGTTCATGGTGTTTAATGTGGGCATCATGGCGGTGCTTGCGGTCGCGATGCTGGCGATCATGTTTGCCATCGGCACAAATCACCCGGTACCCGGCACGAATTCGGCGCAGGCGCTGACGCAATCCTTCGCCAATGGCAGCGGCGCGGCGATTGGTGCGGCAGCGGCGCTGCTCGGGCTGTTCTGGCTGGTCACCATCATCCCATCGGTCGCGGTGACGATCCGCCGCCTGCACGACCGCGAGGTCAGCGGCTGGTGGTATCTGGCCTATTTGCTGACCTCGTGGATACCGTTGTTCGGCTCGATCACCACGCTGGTGCTGATCGTGTTTCTGTTCCTCGACGGCACGCCGGGTAGCAACCGTTACGGCCCGGACCCCAAGGGACGCGGGCTGGCCGAGGTGTTCTATTGAGCGTCCTTGTGGTCGCATCGCTTGAGGCCAAAAACCGGCACCCACTTTTTGGCGCGATGCTCTAAAGCTCCCGCAAAGCCGCCGCCGGTCGCGCCCGCAGCAACGGCAAGGAGCCCGCCAGCGCAAACCCGAGGATCAGCACCAGCCCCGCGCCCAGCACCGCCAGCACCCGCAGCCAATCGGGCAGGAAGGCGAATTTGAACAGCTGGACCAGCACCAGCCACCCCAGCGCCCCGCCCAAAGCCAGCGCCACCACGGCCAGGATCAGCGTCAGCGCGGCAAACTCCGCCAATTGCAACGCCAGCAATTGCCCCCGGCTTGCGCCCAGCAACCGCAGGATGACATTGTCGTAAAGCCGGCTGGCCCGCGCCGCCGCAATCGCGCCCAGCAGCACCGCGATGCCGGCCAGCACCGCGACACTGGCCGCGGCGAGGATCGCGGTGCTCATCTGGGTCAGGATCGCGCGGGCATCGGCGAGTATCGCGCCGACCTCGATCACTGAGGTCTCGCTGAACTGCCGAGTCAGCGCGCGCAGCACCCCGTCATGCTCGCCTCGTGTCGCACCCGGCATCAGCGCGATGGTGGCGGCCAGCCGGTGCGGCGCATCCGACAGCGTGTTGGGGCTGAACACCAGCACATAGTTGAAGCCGAAACTGTCCCAGTCGATGCTGCGGAAACTGGCGATGGTCGCGCTGCGCTCAATGCCCAGCACGCCGATGGTGATGCGGTCGCCCAGATGCAGCCCCAGCGCCTCGGCCAGCTTGGCGTCGATCGAGACCAGCGGCGGTCCGGTGTAGCCGGCCTCCCACCACGCACCGGCTGTCAGCGAATTGCCCTCCGGAATGCTGTCAGCATAGGTCAGCCCGCGCTCTCCCTTCAGCGCCCAGGCCCCGTCGGGGATCGCGGCGAGGTCCGCCACGCGGGTCATATGCGCCGCCGGCCCATAGGCGAGGATCGCGCCGCGCAGGGCCGGGACACTGCGGATTTTAGCGCCCGGCGCGGCGGCCTTGACCACGCTGTTGAACTGCGCCAGCCGCTCCGGCGCCAGATCGAGCACGAAATAATCGGGGGCGCGCGCCGGAATACGCGCGGCGATATTGGCATCGAGCCCGGTCTGCACCACCGCCAGCAGCACAAATGCCGACAGGCCAAAGCCTAGCGCCGTCACCAGCCGCCCGGTCTGAGCGCCGGGGCGGTGCAGGTTGCCCAGCGCCAGCCGCGCAATCGGTGAGGCGGGGCGGGGCAGGCGTGCGGCGGCGCGGCGGATGCCCCAACCCAGCGCGCCCAACAGGCCGATCAGCGCGGCGGCTCCGCCCAAAAAGATCGCGGTAACTTTGGGCGCCGCGCTGCCCGCAAAGGCCAGACCGATGATCGCCGCCAGCCCCAGCGCCGAGGGCACCCAGCCCGCCGGATCGCGCGTCACCCGGGGCTCCACCCGCGCGCGCAACAGTGTCATCGCTGGGAACGCCCGTGCGGCGGCCAGCGGCCCGGCGGCAAACACCAGCGCCACCAGCAAGCCAAACGCCGCGGCCCGGGCGAGCGCGGCAATATCCACACTGAACCCCGTCTCCACCGGCAGCAACAGCCCCGCCAGAGCCCCCGACAGGGCGCGCGCCAACAGCGGCACCAGCAGCGCCCCCGCCGCCATCCCGGCCATGCTGCCGACCACTGCGGCCGCCCCGATCTGAAGGGTATAGACCCGCGCAATATCGCCGCTGGTCGCGCCCAGCACCTTCAACGTGGCGATGCCCGCCCGGCGCGCCTCCAGATAGCTGGCGGTGCCGCCGCCGATGCCGATCCCGGCGATGACCAGCGCCGCCAGGCCGACCAGCGTCAGGAAATCGCCCATATGCTCAACGAACGCCTCGGCGCCGGGGGCGGCCTTGTCGCGGGTGCGGATCTCGAAGCCGGCATTGGGGAATTTCGCCCGAATCGCATCGGCGATCGCGGCGGCATTGCAGGCCCGCGCGCAGGCGAGCCGCGTCTTGCTACGGTACATCGCGCCCGGTGCGTTGAGCCCGGCGGCCTGCGGGAAACCCGCGCCCACGATCACCGTGGGGCCCAGCGCAAAGCCCTCGCCGACCCGGTCTGGCTCATCGGCGATGACGCCGCCGACGGTCAGCGGCGCGCCCGAAATGCTGATGCTCTGCCCGGTGCGTACGCCCAACCGCGCGGCGGCGCCCGGTGCCAGCCATGCGGAGCCAGCCGGCGGAGCGCCCACCTTGCGGCCATCGGCCAGCGTCAGGCGCTCGATCATCGGCCACGCAGCGTCCACGGCCTTCAGTTCGACCGGCGCGCTTGCTTCACCAAAACTCGCCATCGCTTGGCTGCGCGTGCCGGTGGAGAGCGTGCCCCAGCCTGCCAGCAGTGCGGTTTCGGCAGGGGTCAGCCCGCGCTGCCACACCGCCACCTCGACATCGCCGCCCAGAATGACGCGGCCCCGCCCGGTCAGTCCGCGCTCGATCGCTCCGGTCAGCGTGCCGATCGCGGCGAGCGCCCCGACCCCCAGAAACAGGCACGCGATCAACAACCCCAAGCCCCTGAAGCGCGCCGACAACTCGCGTCGGGCCAGCCGCCAAGCGGCTCCCCATGGCAGAGCGCCTGTCACGCGGCCGTATCGGAGGCGATGCGCCCGTCGGCCAACCGAACGACCCGCGCCGCGCGCGCCGCCAGCGCCTCGTCATGGGTGATGATCAGCATCGTCGCCCCTGCCTCGGCCCGCCGCGCCAACAACAGCTCGATCACCGCCGCGCCGGTCGCCGCGTCAAGATTGCCGGTGGGCTCATCGGCAAAAATCAGCGCGGGGCGAGAGGCGATGGCGCGGGCGATGGCAACGCGCTGCTGCTCACCGCCCGACAGTTGCGAGGGATAGTGGTGCAGCCGATGCCCCAGCCCAACCGCGCGCAATTCGTCGGCGGCGCGCGCCTCCGCATCGGCGATGCCGGCCAGCTCCAGCGGGGTCATCACATTTTCGAGCGCGGTCATCGTGGGCAGCAGGTGAAAGCTTTGCAATACCACCCCGATCCGCCCGCGCCGCGCCCGCGCCAACGCATCCTCCGACAGGCCGACGAAATCGGCACCTGCCACGCTCAGCGTGCCCGAGGTCGCACGCTCCAGCCCGGCCAGCACCGCCATCAGCGAGCTTTTGCCCGACCCCGACGGCCCGAGCAGCGCCAGCACTTCGCCGTTCGGCACGGTGAGATCGATGCCCTTGAGGATCGCCACCGCGCCTTCGCCGCTGCCCAGCGTCAGAGTGAGGCGCTTGGCGATGATAGTAGGAGCGGGCGCGGCGGGCGCGGTCTGGGGCGTGGTCACAGGCGAGTAAATGCCATAGGTGGGCATGCCGGGCAAGCCGGCGACAAAAGGGTTTTACGTAATGCGGGCGAACATGGGACGGGCGAATATGGGGCGGGCGAATATGGGCGTGTTCCTCTTGGGACTTATGCTGACGGCGTGCGGGCCGGCAAAGGCGCCCGATCCAGCCCAGACCGCGCCGGCGGCATTGGCGAGCCCTTCCTCCATGCCCGCGCCGCAAGGCCCGGTGCGCCACATCGTCGCGCTGGGCGACAGCCTGTTTGCCGGATACGGCCTGCGCCCCGATCAGGCCTATCCGGTGCGGCTGGCGGCGGCTTTGCAGGCGCGGGGGATCAACGCGAAGATGGTCAACGCCGGGGTCTCGGGCGATACCAGCGGTGATGGCGCGGCGCGGCTGGCCTTCACCTTGAACAGCCAGAGCCCGGCGCCCGATCTGGTGCTGATCTGCCTGGGCGGCAATGATGTCCTGCGCGCGCTGCCCCCGACGCAGACGTTGGCCAATCTGGACGCGATGCTGACCGAGCTGGACCGGCGCCACATCCGCGCCCTGCTGATGGGGATGCTGGCGCCGCCCAATCTGGGCAAGCCCTATGCCGCCAGCTTCGATACGATCTATCCGGCGCTGGCCAAGCGGCATCACGCGGCGCTGGTGCCGTTCTTTCTGGCGCCGGTGATCGCGCGTGATGATCTGCGGCAGGGCGACCATATTCACCCGACCGCGCCAGGCGTGGAGGAAATTGTCGTCGCCACCGTGGGCGTGGTGGCCAAGGCCCTGCCGCCGGCCCCGCGTTGAACAACCTTGCGCAGGCCGCCGGGATCGTCAAAAGGCCAGCGCAAGACGCCGGGCGGTAATTTGGGATCAGCGATGCATTTCAGGCGATTCGATGTGGCCGGACCGGTTGAGATCACCCCCACAAGGCACGGCGATGCGCGCGGCTATTTCTCCGAAGTGTTCCGCGCAGACCGTTTCACCGCCGAGATTGGCGAGGTGGATTTCGTGCAGGAAAATCAGTCCCTCAGCGCGGCGCCTGGCACGATCCGGGGCCTGCATTTCCAGACCCCGCCGCATGCGCAGGGCAAGCTGGTGCGCTGTCTGGCCGGCGCGATCTTCGATGTGGCGGTGGATTTGCGCAAGCGATCGCCGACCTATGGCGGGTGGATTGCGGTGGAGCTGTCGGCGCAGGCCGGCAACCAGCTGTGGGTGCCGCGCGGCTTTGCGCATGGCTTCTGTACGCTGACCCCCGATGCGGTGGTGTGCTACAAGGTCGATGGCTATTACGCGGCGGCGCATGACAAAGGGCTGGCGTGGGACGATGTGGCGGTGGGCGTGGCGTGGCCAGCATTAGCCGACCCCGCGACCCTCTCGGCCAAGGACCTGGTGCAGCCGCGCCTCGCCGATCTGCCTGCGCATTTCACGATGGGGGCCTGAGCAGATGCGCGTGATCGTGACGGGCGGCGCGGGGTTTATCGGCTCGGCCTTGGTGCGGCATCTGGTGCTGGATTTGGGCGCGGAGGTGCTGACCATCGATGCGCTCACTTACGCGGGCTGCATGGCCTCGCTGAAGGCTGTGGAGGGCCACGCGGCGCACCGCTTTTGCCACGCCGACATTCGCGACGGCGCGGCGATGGCCTCGGCGATTAGCGGTTTCAGGCCCGACAGCATCCTGCATCTGGCGGCCGAAAGCCATGTCGACCGCTCCATTACGGGAGCCGCCGATTTCATATCGACCAATGTGGTGGGCACCTTCACGCTGCTGGAGGCGGCGCGGGCCTATTGGGACGGCCTGACGGGCGACACGAAGGCGGCGTTCCGTTTTCTCCATGTCTCGACCGATGAGGTTTACGGCTCGCTTGGCGTAGAAGGCCTGTTCCGCGAGGACACGCCCTATGACCCATCCTCGCCCTATTCGGCATCCAAGGCGGCGTCGGACCATCTGGCGAAGGCCTGGCACCGCACCTATGGCATGCCGGTGGTGGTGTCGAATTGCTCGAACAATTACGGGCCTTATCATTTCCCCGAAAAGCTGATCCCGTTGACCATCCTGAACGCCTTGGAGGGCCGCGATCTGCCGGTTTACGGCAAGGGCGAGAATGTGCGCGACTGGCTCTATGTGGAGGATCACGCGCGGGCTTTGGCGATGATCGCGGCGCGGGGCCGGGTGGGCGAGACGTATAATGTCGGCGGGCGCAATGAGCGGCGCAATATCGACGTGGTGCGGGCGATCTGCGGCGTGCTGGATCAATTGTCGCCCGAGGCACGGCCGCGCGACCGGCTGATCCGCTTTGTCGCGGACCGGCCTGGGCATGATGCGCGCTACGCCATCGATGCGAGCAAGCTGGAGAGCGAGCTGGGCTGGCGCGCAAGCCATGATTTCGACAGCGGGATCGCGACGACGGTGCGCTGGTATCTGGACAATGACTGGTGGTGGCGACCCCTGCGCAAGCAGTATGGCGGTGAGCGGCTTGGTTTGACGAATCTGGGTCTGACATGAGGCTGGCGATCACCGGACAGTATGGGCAGGTCGCGCAGGCTCTTGCGGGTATTTGCTACGATCGGGGGAAAACGGCGGTGTTTCTGGCCCGGCCCGCCTTTGATCTGACGGTGCCTGAAGGTATTGCGGCGGCCCTCAAGGCGGCGCGGGTCGATGTGGTGGTGTCGGCGGCGGCCTATACTGCGGTGGACAAGGCCGAAAGCGAGCCCGACCTGGCCTTTGCGGTGAATGCCACGGGCGCGGGCGCAGTGGCGGTGGCGGCGCATGCGTTGGGCCTGCCGTTGATCCATCTCTCCACCGATTACGTGTTCGATGGGCGTAAGCCCGCGACTTATGTCGAGGATGATGCCACCGCGCCGCTGGGCGTCTATGGCGCGTCCAAGCTGGCCGGTGAGCACGCGGTGATTGCGGCGCATCCGGGCGCGGTGATCCTGCGCACAGCGTGGGTCTACAGCCCGTTCGGGGCCAATTTCGTCAAGACCATGCTGCGCCTGGCCGAAGCCCGCGATGAGGTCGGCGTGGTCGCGGACCAGATCGGCAACCCGACCAGCGCCTACGCAATTGCCGAGTGCGTGGTGAATGTGGCGGCGCGCCTGGCCCTGGAAAAGGACGCCCCCCATGGCATCTTCCACATGGCCGGCAGCGGCGAGGCAAGCTGGGCCGATCTTGCCGAGGCGGTGTTTGTGGCCAGCAAGGCGCGCGGCAGGCCGTTCGCTGGCGTCAGGCGCATCACCACCGCCGATTACCCCACCCCGGCGCCGCGCCCCGCCAATTCGCGGCTCGATTGCGGCAAATTGGCGCAGGCTTTTGGCGTCACACTGCCGGCATGGCAAGGCTCGCTGGAGGCGGTGGTGGCAGAACTGATCGAAGGAGCGCGCACAGTATGAAGGGCATTATCCTCGCCGGCGGCACCGGCTCGCGGCTCTATCCGATGACCCGCGCGCTCTCGAAGCAGCTGATGCCGGTCTATGACAAGCCGATGATCTATTACCCGCTGACCACGCTGATGCTGGCCGGCATTCGCGACATTCTGGTGATCACCACGCCGCAGGATGCCGAGCCGTTCCGGCACCTGCTGGGCGACGGATCGCAATGGGGCGTGGCCATTTCATACGCGGTGCAGGCCGAGCCCAAGGGGCTGGCGCAGGCCTATACGATCGGCGCGGAGTTCGTGGCGGGCGGGCCGTCCTGCCTGGTACTGGGCGACAATATCTTCTTCGGCCACGGCTTGCCTGAGGTGTTGCAGGCCGCCGGCGCGCGGCTGGCGAAGGGCGCGCGCGGCGCCAGCGTCTTCGCCTATCAGGTCGCCGAGCCCGAGCGTTACGGCGTGGTCGAGTTCGACGCGAACCGCCGCGCCGTCAGCATCGAGGAAAAGCCCGCCGCCCCCAAATCCCATTGGGCGGTGACCGGGCTCTATTTCTACGATGCCGGCGTGGTCGACATCGCCGCCAATGTCCAGCCATCGGCGCGCGGCGAGGTGGAGATCACCGATATCAACCGGGCCTATCTGGATGCCGGGTTGCTCACCGTCGAAGTGATGGGGCGCGGCTATGCATGGCTCGACACCGGCACGCCCGAGGATCTGCTCGAGGCGGCGCAATTCGTCGCGACGCTGGAAAAGCGGCAGGGCATGAAGATCGCCTGCCCCGAGGAAATCGCTTGGCGGATGGGCTTTATCGACGATGCCGGGCTGGCCCGCGCGGCAGATTTGCTGGGCAAGAGTGCCTATGGGGCGTATCTGGCGGGGCTTACGCGCTAGTGGATTGATTTTGACATTTGCATCCCCTGGCGGTTGGGATGGGTCTGCAAATGTCAAAATCATAAAATCCACTAGAAACAATATAATCTCTAGTGGTTCTTATGTTTTTCGACATTTGCCTCTGCCCTTGCCGAAAGGGCCGAAAGGGATGCAAATGTCGGAAACAAACCACTAGGGTGTGTTGATATTCAGCCCATGCCGGGCTGCAAATGGCAACTTTCCGAGCTTCCGGCGCTCACGTACTTTTAGCAACCTGCGCTCCGGGTCCCGAAAAACCACCATTTTGGCCTACGGTCGCCTCCGGCTCGCTGCGGCCCGGCCTAAATCTCAACACACCCCAATCCGCTCGACCTCACCGCCGCTCACCAGCCAACGCGCGGTATCGCCGGGCAGGTCCGCAAACGGCGCGGGCTCGGTTCCGGTCAGCCAGATTTGCGCGTCGGTGGCGGCAAGACGCTCGAACAGCGCGGCGCGGCGCAGCGGATCGAGATGCGCCGCGACCTCGTCCAGCAACAGCACGCGGGGCCGTGAAGGCGCGCCATCCCCCCCGGCGGCAATCTCGCAATGCGCCAAGGTGATCGCGATCAGCATCGCCTTTTGCTCGCCGGTCGAGCAATCGGCGGCGGGCTGGTTTTTGGCCGCCATGGTCACCGCCAATTCGTCGCGGTGCGGGCCCACAAGGCTACGCTGCGCGGCGCGGTCGCGGCGGCGCGCATCGGTGAGCGCGGCCAGCAAAGCGGCCTCGCCCGCCGGCCCACCGGGATTGAGCGCCAGCACAGGCCGCGCGAACGGCGATGCGGGCATCTCGGCCAAAGCCGAATCCAGCGCCGCGATCAGCGCCGCCCGCCCCGACGCCACCGCCGCGCCGGAGCCGGCCATCTGCGTCTCGATCGCGGTCAGCCATTGCGGATCGGGTTCGGCGGGGGCAGCGAGCAGCTGGTTACGCTCACGCAGAGCCCGCTCATAGCGCGCGGCATGGGCAGCATGGGCCGGGTTCAGCGCCAGCACCATCCGGTCGAGAAAGCGTCGCCGCACCCCCGCGCTATCGGTGAAAATGCGGTCCATCGCCGGGGTCAGCCAGAAGCAGCCGAGCCATTCGCCCAGCCCCAATGCCGACGTATCGGCGCCATTGACCCGCGCGGCGCGGCGGTTGGGGCGCTCGGCGCTGGTGCCGGTGCCGAGGTGGACGACTTCCGCGCTGCCGCCCTGCGCCAACTCGGCGCTGACCGCGAAGCCGGCCGCACCCGTGTGGGCCGCCATGTCCGCCAGCGCGGCGCGGCGCAGGCCCCGGCCCGGGGCGAACAGCGATATCGCCTCCAGCACATTGGTTTTGCCCGCGCCATTCTCACCCACCAGCAGGTTGAATTTGGCGGTGCCGGACAGCTCGCTGGCGGCATGGTTGCGGAAATTGGCAAGCCGGATGCGGTTGAGGGACATGCCGGGGCTCTAGGGCATTTTCCGGAGGGATGGGATCGAGAAATGCCCTGGATTCTTCTGTTTTTCCGCATTTTCCGAGTCGGCAGATGTGCCACCTGCCTGGAAAAATGCTCCAGCGGTGTATCGCCGGCGTGGCCAGCCCGGCGGCTTTTGCCAAATATTGGGATATTTCGCCACGCCGCATCGACGTTGGCGGGTCTATCTCTCGGTTTTGCGCGATTGGCACGCCCTATGCGTAGCAAGGTTCAACACCCGGCGCCATTGCGGCGGCGGGTGAGGGGATAGCCACATGAACAGCTTCGATGACGACCGCACCATCCGCCCGCAAGGCTGGGGGTTTCAGGGTCGCGGCTTTGCGCTCAACCCTGCGCGCGGAAAATTCGCAGGTGTCTGCGCCGGGATTTCGGATTACACCGGGGTCGATGTGACGCTGGTCCGCGCCGCATGGATATTGGCGACGGTGGTGGGCTTCGGCTCGCTGGTGATAGCATATGCGGCGATCGCGATCATCGCCGATTAGGCCACGGTCGCCTTGGCAAAAGGCGAGAAGGTGGTGTCGGTGTCATAGACATCGACACCCTCGCGCCGTTTGAGAAACCCGACAATCGCATAGGTGGCGGGGGTGAGCAGCACTTCCCAACCGACCTTGATCGCCCATTGCGTCAACGAGATCATGAGCACGCCCTTGGTGGTCCACCCGGCTGAGCCCAGAAACGCCAGCGGGTAAAACAGCGCCGAATCAACCGCCTGGCCAAATACTGTCGAGCCCACCGTGCGCGTCCACAATTTGGTGCCGCCGGTCACGATCTTCATCTTGGCCATCACGAAGCTGTTGACGAACTCCCCCGCCCAGAACGCCGCCATCGAGGCAAAGACGATGCGCGGCGTCTGGCCGAACACCGCCTGATACGCCGCCTGATTGGGCGCGGTGACGTGCTTACCCAGCACCACGTAATCGTCGGACGCCAGCGCCCAACCCGCGTCGGGTGTCGCCGCGACCACCACCACGGCCATCACCACCATGAACAGCAGCGCGAAGAAACCCGCCCAGATACAGCGCCGAGCATTAGCATAGCCATAGACCTCGGTCAGCACATCGCCCAGGATGTAGGATACCGGAAAGAACAGCACGCCTGCGCCATAGGTCCAATGCCCGATTATCGGCAGCGTGATCACCGCCTGCTTGGCCGCGCCGATCAGGTTCGACAACAGCAGGATCGTGACGAAGGCCGCCATCATGTAATCGAAGTAGCGGAAATGGCGGCGCGCACCGGCGCTGCCTTCGATACGGGCCAACGGCGGGCGCGCCAGTGCGGGCGTGGGTGATGTCTCGGTCATAGGCGATGAGTAACCGACTTTGCGCGCACCGCAAGCTGTCCTATGGGGCGGGAGTGCGCCCGTAGCTCAGCTGGATAGAGCACCTGCCTTCTAAGCCGGTGGTCGCAGGTTCGAATCCTGCCGGGCGCACCATTTCGAAACAAGGCCGGGCACATGCCCGAGCCTTGTTCCGGGACCTGGCTTTCCAGAGAGAACCTCGAACAGCCGGGCTTTTGAGCCGATAATGCGGACTTCTTTGTCGGCCACCTCGACGCGCTGGGCCAGCGCGCGCAGATGGTCACGGCGGTAGCCGCCCCCTTCGATCCTGATCCGCTGGCGCGCCGTCTGGGCAAAGGTGGCAAGCATGTCGGGGGTGATCGACTTGCGGCCTGAACTTTCCAACGAGGCGGCGGCGCGCTCGGCATCGACGCGGGCCTGGTCGCGGGTGGCGCGCAAGGTGGCGATGCGCTCCTTGAGGTCGGTGTCATTGAGATCGGCAACGCCCGATTCGATGGCATCAAACAAGCGCTTCAAGCGTTGGTCGGCCTCGGTGGCACGCTTGTTCAACTCGGCGTATGCGTCCGCTTGCGAATCGTACGCTCCTCGCGCCGGTCGAGCACGGTAGCAAGGATGGTTTCCAGCCGCTCGGGCCGCAACAAGCGCTCCTCAAGTTGGCTGGCGACCAGATCGTCGAGCTTCTCCATCGGCACGGTCATGCCGGTGCTACCCGTTTCGCCCTGCCGCGCTTTGGTCGAACAAGTGTAATAGCGATAGCGCCCGCTCTTACCGGTGCGGATGGTCATCGCTCCGCCACATTTGGCGCAATGAATCAGGCCGGTGAGCATGGTGGGGCCGCCCACTACGGGCGGCGGCGTAACCCTGAGGTTGCGGGCCTTCATGCGGGCCTGCACCGCGTCGAAGGTCTCCTGATCGATCAGCGCGGGCACATCGACGATCACGATCTCGGAGGCAGGGTTCAGCTTGCGGCCTTTGCCATGACGGTTGAACTCGCGCCGCCCCGTGTAGGTCGAACGGATCAGGACCTGATGCACCGCCCCGATACCCCAGCGTCCGCCGTCGCGCGTAGTGATGCGGTTGGCATTGAGCCAGGTAGTAATCGTTTTGACGCCCATCGGACCGTTGGTGCCATTGCCTTGCAAGGAAAGGCGGAACATCAGCCGCACCGTCTCGGCATGGAGCGGGTCGATCTCAAGGCGCTTCTTGGCCTTGGCACCGCGTATCTCGGCAGTGACAGTGCGATAGCCGATGGGCGGCAAGGAGCCGTTCCGGAAACCTTGCCGGGCATTCTCGCGCATGGCGCGCAGTACGTGCTTTGCGATTTCCTTGGACTGGTATTCGTCGAACAGGGCCATGATCTGGCGCATCATGACGTGCATCGGATCATCGCCCATTTCCTGCGAGATTGACACCAACCTGACGCCGTTCTTGGTCAGCTTGCGGATGTAGAACTCAAGCTCGAAGGCAGCGCGGAAGAAGCGCGAAAAGCTGTGGACGATCACCACGTCGAAGAGGGGAGGCTTGGCGGTTGCCGCCTCGATCATCCGCAGGAACTCGGGGCGGCGGTCATTGGTGGCGGTGGCGCCGGGTTCGATGAAGGTCTCGACCAGCTTGAGGCCGCGCGCCTCGCACCAGGCCTCGCCCTGCCGCTGCTGATCGGGTAGCGATACCGCATGTTCGGCCTGCCGGGCAGTGAGGACGCGCAAATACAGCGCGGCGCGCTGGATGATCCCCTGAGGGGCGGCGCCTGACCCAATGGGTTGGTGGGTGGCCATCGCCATTCCTTCCCGTATTCCCGGTTCGAGCCGGCTGGCCGTCCGTCCGAGGTTTGGGTGGTCTGCGGTTCAGGCCGCAGTCTGCAACGGCCGGGCGCGCTCCACCCGTTCACGCTCTTTGGGGGTATGCATCACTTCCCACAGATCGTTGCGCCGTTGCAGGTTGAGCCAGAAGTCAGGGCTGTTGCCGAACACGCGCGAGAGGATCAGCGCAGTTGCGGCGGTCACGCCCCGGCGATTGCCGCACAGCTCGTTGACGTGCTTGCGCTGCACCCCCATCGCCTCGGCGAGGACCGCCTGGGTAAGCCCCATGGGGTGCATGAACTCTTCGGTCAGGATTTCGCCAACCGTGGCTGGCTTGCGCTTGGTCGTCAGCACTCT